>CAZZNZ010000086.1:0-3741 GCA_964655875.1 uncultured Gammaproteobacteria bacterium
CAATGAACTAACTATTTCTCAGCAACTAGATCAAGCCTATCGCAATCATCAACGTTGCACCATTCAATACTTACAACTGAATGAGCATAAACATAATGTGCTCACTACTACTATTGAGATCTTAAATTTGACCCCAAAAACAATCGAGGCATTTTCTCAAGCTAGTAACAGTCGTATAAATTTTTCCGTGGATCGCATTTTAAATTTAGAAGTAACCACTGAAACCTACGCTCACCAAGCTAAGTTGTTTTAAATGATTCGCTTTTGTAGCTCCACGTGATGTTGTTGTAAATCAGTCAATAATTGACTTTCATCGACTAAATTATGCAGCCGATTAGAAATCACAAACCGGCCATTCACCATTAAATCACGCGGATTAGTACCACCATGCGTAATAAAATTCCCAATTAATGTTTCGGGGTGATTCGTGTCAAATGGAATAAAATCACGGTTTTTTAATTTCCAAAAAGCAATATCGGCTTTATAGCCGGGTAAAATACGTCCAATCTGATGATCTTGATTTAATACTCTAGCACCGTTACTCGTCATCATCTTGAATAGCGTATCATAGCGCACTGGCGCTGCGGTGTCTTGATGCATAATTTTGCTCTGCAACGCTTCAGATACAATATCTAGTTTACTTTTTGAGATTACACTATCCGTACCTAGAGCAATGCGGTTGTGCCCTTGCTCAGCAAAAAATTCAGCGTACTTAAATTGGCCAGAACGATGAATACGATTAGAGGTAGGCAAATGCACCACTCCCACTTTACGCCGAATTAATAAGCGAATTTCATCTATGGTTAAATGCACGGCATGTGATAACACTAGCCGGTTGGTTAATAAACCAGCTTGCTCTAGCACGGCAATTGGTCGTTGACCATGCTTTTTTGTAGCCGCAGCTACTTCCTGCTCTGTTTCGCCACAATGAGTAGTTAAAATAACATTTGGATGTTGATCTAAGATCTGTTTCACTGCTTTTAACTCTGCCAGACTAACTTGAGCTAAGGTATGAACCGTTAGACCTGGAGAAATTAAATCATCTTTCCAGTTAAGTGTAGTTAATGCTTTGTGAATATTAGCACTGGGATCCGTTTTACTCGCCACACTAACAGCATCTACTAACCTAACGTAAGCTGTTTTGGCAGCAGCGCGAGTAGCTTGGGGTGTGTGATAGTGCGACAACACTGTAGTAGTGCCCATTTTTTGTTGCTCAGTAAAATCCCCTAGAGCAGCGATGGTTTGATCTGCGCTGGTCATCGCTTGCTCAATCTTACGAGCAATGACTAACGACTCTTCAGTAGTAGCGTGATCATTCTGTAATAATGTAGTGGAACGCAACAAATACATTGGAGGGTGTGCATGGACATTAATTAATCCCGGCGTTACTACCAAACCACCACGCAAACCAGCCTGATACACTAAATCCACTTTAGTTAACCAGGCTTTATCTTTACCAGTTGGAACAATATCTTGAATCACGCCATGCTCAATCAAAATAGATTGGTTGGTAGTTATACGAACATGCTCTTCTGCATTAGCTGTAATAATATACGAACAGTCTTTTAAGACGATAGAGCGCGGTGTAGTAATATTACGGTTATAATGATAACGATTTTCGTGCATATTCTCCTAAACGTAGATACGCCCCGGAGGGGCGTATCTACTGGTGCAATTAGATCTTTAGATCAGGGTTATACCCTGTTCCTACAGGTATTAATTTACCAATAATTACATTTTCTTTCAAACCACGTAAGTAATCTACTTTACCCGTTACCGCTGCGTCGATTAAAACACGAGCCGTTTCTTGAAAGGAGGCTGCCGATAAAAAGCTATCGGTAGACAATGAAGCCTTAGTAATGCCTAATAAAATATTCTCAGCGATTGGTGCTTTGGTTTTATTCTGCTTGGCCTCAGCTTTAGTTTCCAACAATTGATCACGCGTAATCATGTCACCAGCTACTAAATCGGTATCACCAGATTCAACCACTAAATAACGTGAAAACATTGATCGGACAATACTTTCCACATGTTTATCGTTTAATTTCTGACCTTGTGAAGAATAGATGTATTGGATTTCTTTTAAGATATATTGCTCGACTGCTTCTCGACCACGCAATTCAAATAATTCGCGTAGATCTAAATTACCTTCCGAGAGTTGTTGGCCAGCACTAACTAATTCACCTTTTTTAACCAACACACTAAAACCAACTGGTACGGGATACTCGTCTACCTGTTCACGTTCACCAGTTACTTTCAATTCTTTATCAGTTAAAACTACTATGCCACTTAATTCAGCGATGATTTGTTTACCCGCTTTTTCAGCTAACACTTCGCCAGCCTTGACAGTTTGACCATCTTTTACTTGTACCTTGGTAGTACTGGTTAAACGCTGTGTAGTAGTAACAGTTTGCACAGCAGCTACTTTTAGTACTTTTTGTTTACTAGTTTCTTCCACGTCCACTACTTTACCAGTGATACGAGATAATACGGCACTCTTTTTAATGGGGCGCGCTTCAAATAATTCTTCTACCCGTGGTAAGCCTTGAGTGATATCTTGTCCAGCTACACCGCCTGTATGAAAGGTTCGCATCGTTAACTGAGTGCCAGGTTCACCAATGGACTGCGCCGCGATAATACCTACCGCCGTGCCCATTTTTACCATAGAATTATGTCCTAAATCATAGCCATAACATTTTTGACAAACGCCCCGGATAGTTTCGCAAGATAATACTGAGCGTAATTTAACTTGCTTCAATTTTAATTTTTCGATTACCGGCAAATGTTGTTCGGTAATTAATTCATTACGCGCCAACACTACCTGATCTCCTTGCCTAATATCTTCAGCCAACACACGGCCCACCATACGAGATTCCAAAGTCTGATTCATCTGCTCACTAGCTTCAGCAGTAAGTACGCGGCCATCTTTAGTGTTACAATCTTCCTCACGCGTAATGATGTCTTGTGCTACATCAATTAACCGACGTGTTAGATAGCCTGCATTTGCCGTCCGCAGAGCCGTATCCGTTAACCCTTTACGAGCGCCGTGCGTAGAAATAAAATACTCTAATACATCAAATCCTTCTTTGAAGGAAGTTTTTACTGGCAACTCAATCGTTTCGCCAGCAGAGTTAATTACTAACCCTTTCATGCCCATCATCTGAGTCATTTGCCCCCATGAACCACGAGCACCAGAATCAATCATGGCAAAAGCAGAAGTATCTTCACCTAACGCATTCTGACATAAACCAGTAATTTCATTTTTCACTTTGGTCCAAATTTCAATTACCCGCACCCGACGTTCATCATCAGTTAATAATCCGGAATCATACTGACCTTGAATGGCATCTACTTCCGCTTGAGCTTTTTCCATCACTCCCTTTTTCTGTGGTAATTCCGGAGTATCATCAATTCCCCAACTCATACCCGCTTTAGTAATGTATTCAATAGCTAATTCCTTCACATCATCAATTAAATCTACCGTGCGTTGCTCACCATGGGCGGCAAATGAACGAGCAATGATATTTTTCAATTCTTTCTTATCTACCAGTACATTAGCAAAACGTTGATCTTCTGGTAATAATTCATTGAAAATAATCCGTCCAACTGAAGTCTCAATTCGTTCGCCATTAATACGTACTTGCACTTTAGATTGTAATTCAATCCGGCCGGTGTCGTAAGCTAACTTAGCTTCGGCAAGATCACCAAAGAATAATTTCTTATCACCAGGCAAATCTTTCA
>CAZZNZ010000087.1:0-3723 GCA_964655875.1 uncultured Gammaproteobacteria bacterium
AATATATTTCCAATCGTACTCATTAACAGTAAAAATGGTATTATCGGCTTTAAAAGTAATGATGGTTCCTGTACCCCTTGCTTTACCTACTCTCTTCACGTCTTTTACAGCTTTGCCGCGTTTAAAACGTTGCTCATATAAATTACCATCACGTTTTACTTCGGCAATCAACTCTTCGGATAACGCATTAACTACCGACACGCCTACTCCATGTAATCCGCCAGACACTTTATAGCCACCACCACCAAATTTACCACCGGCATGTAATTTAGTTAGCACCGTTTCTAAGGTAGATAATTTGGTAACGGGATGTTTCTCTACTGGAATACCACGACCATTATCTTCTACGGAAACAAAACCATCGGGTAATAATCGAATAGTGATTTCGTTACAATGCCCGGCCATGGCTTCATCAATCGAATTATCCACCACTTCCCAAATTAAATGATGCAGCCCAGCATACGCCGTATTACCAATGTACATTCCTGGTCGCTTCCGAACAGGGTCTAGACCTTCTAAAACAGTAATTTGTTGGGCACCGTAGGCGCTTAATTTTGTGGCAGATTTTGGAGATTTTTTTAGCATATATTATCACTAGTCTAGCACATTATCTGTATCTAGGCAAAGAAAAAACTGTTTTTGTATTTATTTTGCTCGCAATTCTGCTCCGAACTTTTTGGCTAGTACTTTTACCAAACTATCACGCCACTGCTCCATGGCTTCCATCTCTAGCGTTTTATCTTGCGCCTGCAAAATCACATGAAACGCCAAGCTTTTTTTACCCTCCGGAATTTTACTACCATGATAAACATCAAACACATCGATAGACTGTAATAACTCTCCTGCTTGTTGCCTAACAATAGCTTCAATCTGCTGCCACACTACCGCTTCATCTACGATAATAGATAAATCTAACGGAATAGCAGGGTAGGCTGAAATAGCCGACATATGCTTTACGGCTACTTGACTCTGTGTTAATTCCGGAATCGACAACACGGCAAACGCTACTGGAATTTTGATATCGAAATTTTTTAGAACGGCGGCATCGACAATGCCAATGGTGCCTACCGGGGCCAGTTTCAGCGCTTGTTTGCCTTGATACATCTGCCAATAGACACACTCTCCTGATGCGTTAATGAGTTCTGTAGTGATAGGCACAGATAGGTTCTGTAACAATACTTCTGCATAACCACGAGTGCGACGATATACATCATCTCCACCAGCAATCATCATTACTAATTGCGCAATTTCACGATCGGTAAAATATACATGGCCCACTTCAAATAAACTTAATGACTGGCTTTGATTTTTTGCTACCGTTTCTAATAAGCGTGGCAATAAGGTAGTACGTAAGTAGCGTTGATCGGCCGATAACGGGTTTGCAATCGCAATATGATCTTCTGCTTTTAAGCTCGCTTGTTTAAGCAACTGATCACCATAAAACGAATAATTCAACACTTCGGTTAATCCTAAACTATTCAGACGATGTTTAATATCTCTACTAAGAGAGAATGCCGTATCGTATTTAGGTACAGCCAAAATTCCTTGCAAGCTCGCTTCTGGAATATTAGCCACACCATAAATACGCACAATTTCCTCAATAATGTCTTCCGAAATTTTTAAATCTTTACGGAACCAAGGCGGGGTAACAACATAACTATCTTTGGTTACTTTTATTTTACACTCCAATCGCTCTAAAATAGACTTTACTTGGTTTACCTTCCATTTTTGCCCAGTCAATCGCTCTAAATTTGCAAAATCTAATTCGATCTGCATGTTATTTGTAAAATCTATATTCACATCGGTGTAATCTGTGACCCTACCGGCAGCATACTTTACAAGCAACTCAACCGCGCGCGCAGCCGCCGTGGTAACCAACTCTGCCGGCAAACCTTTTTCATAGCGTAACGCACTATCGGTGCGCACGCCACAAAATTGAGCGCTTTTACGCACAGTTACGGCATCAAAGTTAGCCACCTCTAATACAATTTGCTGAGTAGTGTTGGATACAGCACTCGCTCTCCCACCAATTACTCCGGCTACAGCTAGTGGTCCGTTATCATCTGCAATCACTAGTACATGCTCATTTAATTTTGTATCTGTGTCTTCCGCGTCCATTAGCGTCATTAGTGTTTCAGTGTTTTTAGCCTTTCGAACGCAAATTGCACCAGAGATTTTTGCAGCATCAAACGCATGCATGGGTTGACCATATTCCAACATACAATAATTTGCGATATCTACCACATTATTAATGGCTTTAATGCCACAGGCCTGTAACCGTTCTAAAATAAATTGTGGTGTGGGTTGAATGATGACATCTAACTTTGTAGCGGAATAGCGCGGACATAATTTTGAATCGGTCACATTTACCGCTACCCCTGGCAATGCCGTATCATAACACGGCTGTACATCTGGCAATTTCAGCGTTATATCAAACACCGCCGCAATTTCACGCGCTAAACCACGATGACAAAATAAATCACTTCGATGTGTCATGGATTTGTTATCAATATCTAACAAATAATCACTTAACCCCAACGCCTCGGCTAAAGGCGTACCGGGCTCGGCATTATAGTGATTTAAATTCACAATCTCTTTTTCTGATTGTTTTGGAAATAAATGTAGTAAACCAATTTCGTCGGCTGCACAAATCATGCCGTAAGAAACTTCACCACGAATTTTGGTTTTTTCTAACGTAATCGGCTTTCCAACACCATGCCACACTACTTGAGCTCCTACTTTGGCCACTACTACCTTCATGTTTAATTCTAAATTTGAACCGCCGCACACAATCTGTACAATTTCGCTACCAATGTTTACTAAGCATAATTGTAACCGATCAGCCTGTGGATGCGCTTTTATTTCTGTAATTTCACCAATCACAATATGCGTTAACTTCGCGCCTTGATCTATTACTCCTTCTACCTCAACCGAATGCAATGTTAGTTGCTCTAGTAAAACATGGGGTGCTGGCAGATTTGGTACAAATTGTTTTAACCAGTTATAAGAGAAAATCATATCAAAACTGCTTTAAAAATTTCATATCATTTTCCATAAATCTTCGGCCATCATCAATACCATATTTCAACATCGCTAATCGATTTACACCCATACCAAAAGCAAATCCCGTATACTTACCCGGTTTATAACCAGCCGCTTTAAACACGTTGGGATGCGTCATGCCAGAACCACCCATTTCCATCCAACCAGTATACTTACACACTCTGCAACCTTTTTGTAAACAAAAAATACACGACATATCTACCTCATAGCCTGGTTCTACAAACGGAAAATATCCGGGACGCAATCGAATTTTGATGTCCGTTTTATAAATCTGACGAAAAATTTCTCGGAGTGTCCAAGTTAATTGGCCAATCGAAATAGCTTGATCTACCACAAAGCCCTCGAGCTGATAAAACGTATGCTCATGCGAAGCATCAGTCGCTTCATTACGAAATACTCTACCAGGCACAATACAACGTAATGGTGGTTTAAACTGCTCCATCATTCGCACTTGCATATTAGAAGTATGTGTACGCATCACCCATTTAGTATTTTGTTCAAATGCTCGTGGTTCAAATCGGTTTACTTTAGTTTCAATAAAAAATGTATCTTGAATATCACGTGCCGGATGCGTAGCCGGAATATTCAGTGCTTCGAAATTATAAAACTCGTGATCAAGTTCCGGACCTTCATAAACCATAAATCCCATGCTGGAAAATA
>CAZZNZ010000088.1:0-3666 GCA_964655875.1 uncultured Gammaproteobacteria bacterium
AAAAAATTGGATAAATTCGATGCTCCACCTATATTGCAAAGATTTATTTTTGATTTATTAAACAAAGGGAATGGTCAAGTTGAACTACAGGAGTATCAACCATTGCCAGCTCCCGGGAAATGAGTTTCTAGTAAAGGAGCTGGTGGCGGGGGTAAGGTGCGCTATGCTAAATTTTATATTAAACATACGGATACTACTGGCGTGGCTCGCTATAAAGAAATTCAATGCTATGTACCTAATGGTTCGCGTACTGCAGAGCAAGAGTTTCAATTCAAAAAAGAGGATGATAAACGTTATGGGCGGGCGCGGTTATTTGCTACCAAAGGAGTACGATCATTTATGGAGTTATTATATCCTGCCAGTATCTATGGAGATAGTGTACGGGCTATTTTTTCTGGTCAACATAAAAAAAATGGTAAGAAATAGACTAATTATCCACACCTGATGTTTTGACACTTTTGATGTAAGTAATATAATATTTCTGTATGCAACACACACGCGTAATTATTAGCAACATTATTATTAGCCACCAGGTGGTTAGGTAGTTGTTGCACGCGTAATCTGCATTAACACTAGCCACCAATCCGGTGGCGTTTTTGTTTATATCAGTTCTTTACAAGGCATCACTCTCGCTGCGTGCTGACTTTCTTCCCTAACCCTCCCTCCTGCAAGAGGGAGGGAGTTTCTCTTCCTTGCAGGGAAGGGGTTAGGGGTAGGGTCAAATCACTACACAGTGAGAGTGATGCAATCACTTTTCACATCTTTTTTGGAGTTGCCATGGTGGCGACTCCCGAAACCTCTCAATCAGGAGGGGTTTTTATGGAAGAGAAAAAAAATCCCCGTGTAGTCCAATGTGGACTAACGGGGACAACGTGGGAGGAGGAGATACCTCCTCCTCCCACAACGCAGGAGGAGATCATAGGCGTGTAACCTATGATCTCCTAGAGATCACTGTCTGACGGATACTAACATCAGACAGTGATCTCACATTTTCTTTTGTGAAGAGTTGACTCCAGTCTCTAAACCAGATACCTTCAACATATGTCTAAAACTACTATATTTCAACAGTTACAACACCAGTTGACTAAACGATCGTATTTAGTGGCCGATACTTCAAAGCGGTCGCGCACCATGATTATCATGCCAGGTTTTTCATTAGATCCAGCCGAGTTGGCCAAATTAAAAGGTGCTGAATATTATGAACAGCGTATGTTGTACACCATGGGCTATTTGCGCGATGCCAATACTACCGTCGTATTTGTGAGTTCTCGGCAAATCGACCCAGCCATTATTGAATACTATATTGCACTATTTAGTCGTACTCCCTCCGAGCGAGCTAGTATGTTACAGCGTTGGCATCAAGTGTATGTGGGCAATGCTAAAACACATCGTACTTTAACACAAAAAATTCTGCATTCACGCCGGTTGCGTGAGCAAATTTTACACCATGTAGCCGATCGATCTGCTGCCGTCATTCGGTGTTTTAATGTGTCGGTAGATGAGCAAGCTCTAGCAGTAAAATTAGGTATTCCCTTATTTGCGCCCGATCCGCAGTTATTAGTGCATGGTTCTAAATCAGGCAGTCGTGAATTATTTCGAGCGGCAAAGTTAACTTTGCCTTATGGTGTGGAGCATATTTATTCTACCACTCAGTTAATTACTGCTATTAACCATATTAAACACCATCAACGTGGTGTGGCGCAGGTAGTAGTAAAATTGAATCATAGTTTTTCTGGGGTAGGAAACGCTGTCGTAGATGTAACACATTGGCCAAAAACTCGTCAAGAAGCTTATTTGCGCCGCATGATTGAGCCAAATGATACTACAGAAACGGCCAGTAGCTATTTTGCTAAGTTGCATCACTACGGGGGTATTGCAGAGGAATGGCTTGCGGGAGAACAAGTGTTATCGCCTAGTACACAAATGGTGATTATGCCCGATGGTAAGGTGAACGTGGTGTCTACGCATGAACAATTATTTGATGCCAAAACCAAACAAATTTATTTAGGTGCCTCATTTCCGGCGGCTACGGATGTGCGTTTAGAAATTATGCAACAAGCCAAGCGAGTGGGTGTACAGTTATCTAAATTAGGTATTATTGGCCCGTTTGGGGTAGATTTTGTGGCGGTAAAGCAACGGCAGCGTTGGCAAGTATTTCCTGTAGAAATTAATTTACGTAAAGGTGGTACCACACATCCGTTACGCATTGCACAACGGTTAACCGAATCTATCTTAGCATCAGATGGCTTGCTTTATGATGCCGCTCAACGTCCGGTGTATTATTTTGCGTATGATAACATTGTATCAGAACGGTATAAGAAAATTTCACCAGAAGAATTAATTCAACTGGTGCGCAGTAGTGGTTTGGAGTTCGATGCTAAAGATCACACCGGTATCACATTGCATTTACTGGGCACTCTTTATAAGTATGGTAAATTCGGGGCAGTGTGTATTGGGCGAACTCCCAAGGCTGCTGAGCAATTATTTTTGGTGTTACAGCGAGCGGTGGATGAATATGCTGAGCATCGTTTACATGCTCAACAAATCGCTACAGATTTAGTACAAGTGAATCAAGCGCGTTTAGTAAAAACATTTATCCAACTGGCTCGAATTGCTAGTCCTTCACAGCAGGAAGCGGCAGTAACCGAACAGGTTCGTGAATGGTTAGTGCAGGCTGGCGCTAAGGTACGAGTGGATCAGCGTGGGAATTTAATTGCTAAGCTTGATGGTAGTGTTGGCGCAATGAACGAGCCGATGTTGTTATCGGCACATTTAGATACGGTTGCTCCGGGAGAGAATATTCACCCAGTGATTCGTGGTAAAACCATCATGAGTAGCGGAGATACTATTTTAGGTGCCGACGATAAATTAGGTGTGGCATATATTATTGAGTTATTACGCTTAATTCAGGAACATGATTTACCGCATCGCCCGCTGGAAATTGTGTTATCCGTGTGTGAAGAACAATTTGCCCAAGGAGTGGCAGCGCTGGATTATTCTAAATTACATTCGGCGGTAGCCTATGTGCTGGATGGGGCTGAAATTGGGGAGATTGATATTTTATGTCCATATGTAGCCGATGTGAATGTAAAAATTATTGGCAAAGAAGCTCATTCTGGTGTAGCTCCAGAACAGGGGATTCATGCTATAAAAATTGCAGCTCAAGCCATTGCTGCTATGAAGCTTGGTAAAGTAGATGCTGAAACCACAGCGAATATTGGTGTAATTCAGGGCGGAAGTAATCGTAATGTTGTACCTGGTAAAGTGGAATTAGTGGGTGAGGTGCGCGGATTTTCAAAACAACGTTTAGAGGAACAGTTAGAACGCATGCATAAAGCGCTATATGACGCTTGTGAAGACTATGGCGGTTTATTATCTTACGATAGTAAGTTGGTTTTGGAAGGGTACATATTATCAAAAACCGATAGTGATTTAAAACAATTAATGCAGTTCATGAAACAATGTGGCATTTTACCTCGGTTACGTCGTACTTATGGTGGTTCAGATGCGAACGTGTTTGTATCACATGGGATTAAAGCGTTTGATTTAGGCATTGGCGTTCGTTATCCTCATACTAATGAAGAGCGAGTAGATATTCCCGATATGGTAAAATCCGTTGAGCTGTTAATGGTATTGGTCAGATCATAATAGTGTGCTATAATAAGA
>CAZZNZ010000089.1:0-3660 GCA_964655875.1 uncultured Gammaproteobacteria bacterium
AAACTCACTGGCCAATAATGCAATGCCCAGATAGTCTCCGCCATAATTAAGGTAATAACTACAATACACCAGCGCGCTTGTGCCCAGGATATTTTTTGAACCCAAAAAGTTTGCCATACTAAAATTAAAGTTGTCAACACCGCTACCGGCAGCACATAACGCAATCGACTAACACCTAAGATCAAGAAAATAAACGTGCTAACATAAAGATAAAAAGATGCAACTAAGTTACTATAGGTACAAATATATTCCAATGAATTGGCAATATACTTTTTTGGCACAAATAAAAATAATACAATATGCTTCACAAATAAAAAGTAGATCGCTGTAGTAACCGCAATCACCCCATAAATCATTGCTGGTTGCTCTAAAATTAAAATAAAGGTAAAGCACGCTAACACTAATATCAGTAGCGCAGTAGTTAGGCCAATATACTCTAAACGCCAGTGCGGCTGATGCATTAAACCAATAGTAACAACAATGACACTAACTAAAGCTATGACTAACCACGTCCATTGCAGAGGAAATAATACCCCTAGTACTAGCAAGGCAATAATACTAAGACTACTCCAATAAGGTGCAAGACGTTTCAAAATAATCATAATTCAACAATGTAATTAGGGGTAGCGAAAATAGCTACCGACTCAGCTACTTTTACTTTGTTAAATCCGCTACTGGTAGCTCGCCATAATGCATCACCCATTTTATAGTAAATCAAATTAGGATCTTGAGTCCAAGCGGGATGTTCTACTTTTGTTAAAATGAGCTTGGGGGCATCTTTAGATCGATGAATGAACCAAACATTACTTTCGTTAGTAGTATCATCTGTCCGCGTATATAAAATTTGCTCTCCGTCCAATTGTGGTTGAATACTTGTGTGGTTCGCATCTGTCGCATCAAACCGTAAGCTAGTTAAAGCAGTAGTGGTTTGATTAATTAAATCCAATGCTACAATCGTATAATGCCCTTCCCATTGCCCTTCATAGGCAACGGTATGCTCGTCTAGAAATACCGGTGCTGTCACCGATCCGGATAATAATTCTAGTGGTGTATCTAAACTAAAATCAAAACTAATGTCTTGTAATAACAAACGACCATCCGTGGTAGTAAAAACAATTTGTTGTCCAGTAGGTGACCAGGCCTGAGCTACTACCCCCTCATGAATCCGACTACGTTGGCCATCAGCTAACGCTACCACATAGAGAGCGCCGTCGGATAACACTGTAATGGCGGCTTGATTTGGAGATGCAAGTAACTGCTCAGGAACGATACGCCAATCCGTGAGATAACGCGACTGACCCGTAGTAAAATCTTGCAACCACGTTTGATAACGCCCAGATACAGCAACAGTATAAATGATCTGATGATCATTTACCCAGGCTACATTCGAAACTGCTCCACCCAATGTTGGTAATTGTTGAGTATCCTCAACAGCATTACCTGCTAACCAAAGTTGCTGATTTTGAACATATAATACAGGATTCTCCGGTACCTCTATGGTAAGATTAGATTTAGTGTTTGTAGATGGAGTAGTTGTTATACTACAACCAACCAATAACAAAGATAGCCCAAGTAGGCTGTGTCGCACCCCTCTTTTAATCCTAGACCATCGACTATTCATGGTATAGTTCAACTATAAACGTAATAATAGATTAATAACAAACCAAGTGTTAAAATAACTACAAATCCCACCAAAATATAGTGTAACCAAGTCATTACTTTAATGTGTTTAGACCATCGCGTGGCTGGGTGATCATTCATATCATTATTTAAAGAATAAAATACCAAGCAACTCCGTAAAGTTAGTATACTATAACCGCTGTACTAAGGCAATTTGTGGTGCTTGTAAAATAGTGAATAGAAATTTATCCGTCACTTCCCGACGATATCGATACTCCGATGCTGTCATTAAGGTATAACGTAAATTTTGCCCAAACCGTTCGGTAAATTCATCTAAAAGATTTTGCACGTTTTTTTGTGATAATTCCCCTACAATAAATAAATCAATCGCGCTACGAACATCGTCTACAAAATACCCTAACAACAATAATAACTGAATATCGCCCATGCGTTCGAGACGGCGAATAAATTTCTTTTCCTGAATCAACTGCCCTTTTAACACCAAAGCACGTAATTCAGTATATAATAGGTATTGTGTACTAACTTGATAAAATAATTTATGTTGTTCATTTTTTTCTTGCACTAAACCAATGGTTTTTAAATTACTCAATTCACGTCGAATCGAATTAATATGCTCGCCTGTTAAACGGCTAAGTTGACGAACATACAGCCAATCGTTCGGCTGATGAAAAAATAAAGTTAATAACTTCAGACGAGTACGTGAACCAAATAAGTGTTCAATCATATTTTTAGTATAACTGGTCTATTTACAACAATCAACTTTTTTAGTAGAATGTGATTTATTGTTATGGTATAATCTAGCAGTAAATTATCTTATTAGTACGATGTCTGCATATTATGTTATGGAAAAAGTAAACTCACAATTTATTAAATCACTCACTAAATTATCGGCACGCGAAATGATTGCGCTGATTGGTGTAGGTATTACCCTCCTATTATTTTGGCAACATCACAGTAACTATTTTTGGATTGAATTTAGTTTTTTAGTTGAAATTTTAGTAGTTACTCTGTTTACCCGGACTATTACGGTACGGTATGCTTTGGCCATTTTTAGCCAAGGTATATTAATGTGCTTCATGATGATCCTGTTATGGAATACATTATATGCAGTGGGTTTTAACATGGATAGTGCTGTCTGGAGTGGTGTAATGATCCCAGTCATTGAAGAGTTGCTCAAAATTACTCCGGCAGTACTAGCAGCTTGGTGGTTGTATAAAAAACGTAATCAACTACTCAATATATCAGATTGGTTAACACTAACCGCTATGGGTGGTACTGGTTTTAGTATTTTGGAAAAATATTTTTGGGATAACGTCCAATTCGCTTTTACATATGGGCCACATTTGGGTAGTTGGTATTTCTTCCCTGATGCATTAGGAATCTATATTAACAATCAAGCAGCTGGATATATTGGTCATGGGGCTGGATCTGGCTTAATTGGATTAGGTATTGGTTTAGGAATCTATCTAAAGTATAAAGTGAATGAAGCTGCCACTTGGTGGTGGGCTATTCCTGGCACAGCTTTGGCATGGATTACACTAGAACATATACTGAATAATATCTATTACGCTAATGGCTCCAACGCTATTTTAAGCTTAGGCGGTGGACAATTAACCCCTTGGTTATTTATAATCGTGCTAGTCGTAGCTTTAATAATAGAAATCAAAGAGTCTCAAACGTTCGTGAAACGTCATCCTGCTGTGATTCAGCACGTACAATTCGCTCAACAATATTTAAAAGATACCGTTCATCAATCACTCTGGCTGGATGTACCGTTAGCCATCATTTGGCTCATCGCTCATCAACGTGTAATCAATGCTTTGAGTTGGAAAGTCTTATTAACTAAACATTTAACCTATGATCGTTGATTTTTCTACTGCAACCAAATTATTATTTGATGTTGGCAATGCTGTCCATAATAGTAGTAGTGGTATTCCCTATTCGGCCGGAGCCGGAGCCGGAGCCGGTAGCGCTGGTAATAGCTCTATTGGCAAAACTATTATAGATTATGTTTACGCA
>CAZZNZ010000090.1:0-3640 GCA_964655875.1 uncultured Gammaproteobacteria bacterium
TGATATCAGTGGTGTAGTTGTTATTTCTGTTGTTTCAAAATTAATTTTCCATTGTTTTAACCATTCATAATACTGCCAAGCCGGATGTTTATGTAATAATTTATCAAGCATTATAAATGCTTTAACATATGCCCCATCTTGGTTTGTTTGGTGCGAAGATATTTCAGATTGTGCTGATTCGACTGAATTTGTAATGGTAATTGTTTCGTAATTTTTAAACCATGCCCTTTCAAACCCACAATCTTTTTAGGATTATTAGTTAACAGCTGAATGGTAGATAAGCCTACCGCTTTAAGAATTTGCGCACCAATACCGTAATCACGTAAATCTGGAGCAAAACCCAATTTCACATTGGCCTCTACAGTATCATAACCTTGATCTTGCAAATTGTAGCTCTTTAACTTGTTCACTAAACCGATTCCGCGACCCTCCTGCCGCAAATACACAATTACTCCACTACCCACATTGTTAATGTACTCCATTGCCGCTTCTAATTGCGATCCACAATCACAGCGTTGTGATTGGAAGATATCTCCAGTTAAACACTCCGAGTGCATGCGTACCACTACATTTTTTTTGCCAGATACTTTACCTTTTACTAAGGCCAAATGCTGTTGGTGTTCACATGGTGCCCCAAAAGCAACTAGTTGCCAAGCACCATATGGAGTGGGAATAGTTGCTTCAGCCAATCGCTGTATCAGTGTTTCTGATTGTTTTCTGTAGGCAATTAAATCCGCAATCGTGACAATATGCAATTTATGTCGTTTAGCAAATTGATGTAATTGTGGTAAACGAGCCATTGAACCATCAGGATTCATGATTTCGCAGGTTACTCCAGCTGGAGCTAGCCCGGCTAAGCGTGCTAAATCCACCGCTGCCTCGGTATGGCCCGCACGTTGTAATACTCCCCCCGCTTTGGCTCGCAATGGAAACACGTGGCCAGGCCGAACCAAATCTTGCGGTTTAGTTTTGGGATGGATTAACGCCTTAATCGTCGCTGCCCGATCGGCTGCAGAAATACCGGTAGTAACACCGGCCCGTGCGTTTACCGACACCGCAAAATCTGTGTGAAACGGCTCCGTATTATCGTGCACCATCGGCGGCAACTGTAAAGCATCTAATCGTTCCCCCGTCATCGCCACACATACTAAGCCTCGGGCATGCTGCGTTAAAAAATTCACCTGTTTGGTAGTAATTTTATCAGCTGCAATCATGATGTCTCCTTCATTTTCACGATTAGCATCATCAATCACAATCACGGGTTTGCCCCATTTTACATCTTGAAGAATTGTGCGAATATTGACGTTAAGATTGGCTGTAATATTCATATGTGGCATAACCTCGAATTAAAAAATTATCTCCTAACGACTCTAATGTAAGAGCTGATAGCGTAACACGATTATTTATCTCCCCGCAATAGCTTAATTGTGACGCACCAAAAATCTGTGGACTATAGAGTAAATAAAACTCATCAATGGCGCGTTGGTTAATGAAGCTCGTTAACAAACCCGCTCCGCCTTCCACTAGTAAACTTGAGATATTCCGTTCCGCTAACACCCTTAGCGCCTCTCGAACATTTTTTACTTGTACTAATGTTGCGCCTGTTTTTTGATAACGCGATAATGGATGAGATGGATTATGGTAGAATATAATTGTGTGTTGATCTAATATCTTACTGGTGGCGGGAGTTATTAAGTGAGCATCAAAAATAACTTTTACGGGTTGATGCAGATGTTTCTTGCCCGCTAATCGCGTCGTTAAGCTAGGTTGATCTTGAATAATCGTATTGGCTCCTACCGCTATCGCTGAAAACTCCTGACGCAGTTCATGCACCCGTCGCAAGGCAGTTGAATTCGATAAATATTTTTGATCTGGAGCGGTGATTTTACCATCTAAGCTCAGTGCGGTTTTGGCCAGCACATAGGGTTGTCGCTGCGTAATCCACTTACAAAACGTACGAATTAAATAATCACATTCTGTTTTACACACACCAACCGTAATTTGAATACCAGAACGCCTAAGTTGTTTTATGCTACGACCACGTTCATTAGGATTAGGATCTATACTGCCAATTACAATGTGTTTAATGCCGCTTGCTAATACTAACGGTAAACACGGTGGCGTTTTTTTATGTAAGTTACTGCACGGTTCCAACGTTACATATAATGTGGATTGACGTAAAATGATTTTGGAATATTTTTTTTGCGCAGTTTGTAATAAACGCCGCTCGGCATGAGCACCACCAAATTGAGCATGATACCCCGTAGCAATCACTTTGCCATGATGCACTAACACGGCACCTACCATCGGATTAGTACCTACCCAGCCAGCACCACGTTGAGCTAATTGAATCGCCTGTTTTAAATACGTTGCATGATTTGTTTCCATGTCAGTAATCCTGTTTGTGCGCCTACTTCAGTTACCTGCGCACTAGCATTTAAAGTGGCTAAGCGTAAAGCAAATTTTATATCGCCTGGTCGCTTAACTAAGCTAGTAATGAAAGTTGCTCCAAATGCATCCCCAGCTCCGGTAGTATCAACCGGTTTACGTTTACCTGGTTGATCAAAATACAGGTTCTTACCGTCGTATACATAGGCTCCGGCCAAACCAGCAGTAATCACTACGAACTTTGGTCCTAGCGCGAAAATATGTTTAACTAGCTGCTTCATAGTGAGCGTGTTGCTAGATAGTCCTGTGCCAAGACTCAATTCAATCGCCTCATCTTTGTTTAACAACAACACTGTTATCTTAGGAAGTATGGTTTTTACCAATTTTGGTTGTTGTAATTGTACAGCACCAGGATTCCAAGCGATATTACTAGTAGTATGAATAATCCGCTGGATCAATATAGGCCAATATTTCGCACTGATTGAAGAAATATAAAACCAATCTGTATTCAATAATTTTAATGTAGCATGAGTAATATCTAAAAAATCATTTGCACCATATTGCACAAAGGCCACATGTTCATCACTAACTTGATCTACCACTAAAAAAGATAGTCCGGTGTGATGTTTGGTATCCACTTCTATGTGCTTAGTAACTACACCGAATTGCTGTAGGTGCTGATGCACGGCCGTGCCAACACTATCCGCACCTACCCGTAGTATTGCAGCAACATTCAAGCCTAGCTTAGCACAAGTGATAGCTGTATTAGCCGCTCCGCCACCAAATAAGTAGTGCAAGTTATCGCTATGAATTTTAGCGCCATACTCAAATCCAATCAATTTTTGTTTAGTGGGATCAGACTTAGGATTGCGCACAATTTCGGCTTGATCTGTATAAAACATTATGTCTTGCACAGCGCTACCGATGGTGACAATATTATAATGGAAAATTTTCTTTGGCATATATTCAGGGATAGAAAAATGCGTAACAGAGAGATAAAGTGTTGAGACATCACTGAATTAAACTTCGAGCAGTCATCTCTTCTGGAATTGGCAAACCGAGTAACCGCAATATCGTGGGAGCTACATCGGCCAATACACCCGCTGGACGCAACTGTGCTAAATCATTGCCTGGTACTGCTGGCCAAAACGGTTTTAACTGTGCCCAACGCTCACCAATCATCAGAAATGGTACGGGATTCGTTGTATGCACTTTACTCATCTCACCGGTTAAAGGATCAAACTTCATTTCG
>CAZZNZ010000091.1:0-3618 GCA_964655875.1 uncultured Gammaproteobacteria bacterium
AGCCCTCTCACAGTTACTCAATATTTCGTACGAAGAATTATTACCTAAGTTAAATAAATCAGGAGATCCTGATGAAATTTTAAACCGGCGTATCCCAGAAGAAGTAGTGGACGCTATCAAAAAACTGGATTTATCAGATATTAAAAAGGGTATTAAATTTCGCTCTGAACAGTGGCGGTATTATCCAGAAAATATGTACACAGCACATTTAACAGGATATTTTGGATATTCAGATGAACAACGTAAAGGGCAGTATGGCCTAGAGGGGTATTTTAACAGTGAATTACATGGCCAAGAGGGGAAACTACAAGCTGAACGTGGTGGATTAGGTCAGGTGTTAACTATTGGTGAAACAGCTTTAACTCCCGCGATTGATGGTAATGATTTAGTACTAACAATTGATAAAAATGTCCAATTTTATGCCTGTGATAAATTGAAATCCAGCGTGGAAAAATATGAAGCTAAGGAAGGCACAGTTGTCATTATGCATCCGGCTACTGGAGCAATTTTAGGATTATGTAATTATCCTAGTTTTGATCCGAATAATTATAATATGGTGGAAGATATTAATGTATTTATTAACGCGGCTGTAGGTGAGCCCTATGAAGCAGGTTCAGTGTTTAAAACTTTTACACTAGCAGCTGGCATCGATCGTGGTTTAATCACTCCTAATACCACTTACAATGATACGGGTTCAGTAAAAGTGAATGGTTGGCCAAAACCCATTAGTAATTCGGATGGTAAGGCTAATGGCACGCAAACTATGACGCAAGTATTGCAAAAATCATTAAATACGGGGTCAATCTATGTAGCACAACAGTTAGGCAATGAAGCCATGTACCAGTATCTACATAATTTTGGTTTTGGAGAACTAACCAATATTGATTTAGCGGGCGAGCAATCTGGCGATATTTCACAATTAGCGAAATTGCGTGATATTTATTCCGCCAATGCATCGTTTGGCCAGGGTATTACGGTAACGCCGATGCAGCTAGTGATGGCTTATGGAGCATTGGCTAATCATGGTAAGCTCATGAAGCCATATGTGGTACAAAAGCAAGTTACTAGCCACCAACAAGATATTGTTACGCAGCCACAAGTTATTCGGCAGGTGGTATCGGCCAGTACAGCGAGAAATATTGGTGCAATGTTGATTAGTGTAGTGAATACAGAACATCGTAATGCTCATATGCCGGGTTACATGATGGGCGGAAAAACAGGTACGGCACAAATTGCTACGGCCACGGGCTATGATGCACAGCGACATAACGATACGTTTATTGGTTATCCTGTAAATAATCCGCAGTTTGTATTATTAACAAAATTGAGTGAACCAAATTCGCAATGGGCAGAAGGTTCGGTGGTTCCGTTATGGAAAGAAATTGCTCAGTATTTAGTTAACTATTATCAATTATCGCCTGATGAAGCGGTAGAGGCAGATGAATAACATGATAAAGCACTGGCTTGAACAATGCATGGCTAAATTGGCACGCATGATTTTACGTCGGCATCAGCCCAAAGTGATTGCTATTACAGGTAGTGTAGGTAAAACTTCTACTAAAGAGGCTATTCGTGCTGTTTTGCAAGATCATTATTTTGTACGAGCCAGTCAGTATAATTATAACAATGAATTAGGTGTACCACTTACCATCATTGGAGGAGTAGTAGCTGGAAAAAATATTTGGCAGTGGAGCAAAGTGATATTACGTGGGTTAGTATACGCTGTTTTACCGTTACGTTATCCTCAAATATTAATTTTAGAGATGGGCGCAGATAAACCCGGAGATATTAAATATTTAACTCAGTTAGCTCCGGCTGATATCGGCATAGTTACTTATATCGGTGATCAACCGGTACACGTAGAATTTTTTCGTGATGTAGAACAATTGGCCCAAGAAAAATTAGTGATGTATAAGCATTTACCTAAAAAAGCTTGGGCCATTGTGAATTTAGATGAATCTTATAGTAAAGCATTTCTGCCAAAATTAAAAAACCAAAACCTTACTGTTAGTGTGGATCATGATCAAGCTGATTTGCAAGCGGTGGATATTGATTATTCAGCTCAGCCTGAAGCCGAACGAGGTGCTTTAGTGGCGGGTTTGCGTTTTAAAATTCGATATCAGGGTAATATGGTGCCATGCTTTATCCCGGGTGTTATTGGTAGACCAGCAGTGTATGCTGCATTATTTGCGCTAGCGGTTGGCAGTATACACCAGATAAATTTAGTTGATAGTGCCAAAGCATTACAGCGATATTATCAAGCGCCGCCAGGTCGAATGAGATTAATCTTAGGAATGCGTAATAGTTTAATCATTGATGATTCTTATAATGCATCACCAGCAGCTGTACGCGAAGCTTTAACTGTACTACATCATTTACAAATTGCTGGAAAAAAAATAGCTTGTCTGGGTAACATGGAAGAATTAGGTGTTCAATCAAAACGAGCGCATACATTAATTGGTCAAAAAATTGCGGCTTTACAATTAGATGCATTATTTACCTTTGGTGATAAAGCTGAAGGCATTGCTACAGCGGCTTTGGATGCGGGTATGTCGGCTAAGCAGATTCAGATTTGCGCAACGCGTGAAATAATGATTGAGCAATTACAACAGATGCTACATGCGCATGATGTCGTTTTAATTAAAGGTTCACAAAGGATGCGCTTTGAAAAGATTGTTGTTGCAGTAATGGCTAATTCATCAATGGCTAAAGTTAGCTTGGCTCGACAATATGGGAACTGGTCCGCGGTATAATTTGTTAGCCTGTCGTCGGGCAGCAGGTATTACGTATCAGGCGTTTTGCGCCATTCCACACTATGTGTATACTGGTATCAGCGAGCGGAAATTAGCTTGGAGGATGGGCTGGTTATTACGTAAATTTGGTTCAGAGCAGCGATCGTTTCCTACAATTGTTGCTTTTGGTAGCCATGCTGCTACACCTCATCATCAACCTACGGAGCGGTGTTTGCAGGCTGGAGATATCATCAAAATTGATGCTGGAGGAGTTTGGCAACAGATGCGCGGCGATGTAACTCGGACATTTTTTTATGGCATACCCACGCAAAAATTTATTCGGCGTTATCAAGCCGTCTTACAGGCTCAACAGCTTGCTTTTCCATACTATCGTATTGGTTGTACCGGTCAACAGATTGATCAAGTTGCTCGCAATTATTTGCATCAACAAAAATTAGCCAAGCTATTTATTCATAGTTTAGGGCATGGAGTAGGGCGTGCTATTCATCAACCACCGTTCATGAGTTCCACTTCGAAAGGCCAACGTGTATTAGCGCTTGGCCAAGTGCTAACAAATGAGCCTGGAATATATGAAGCTGGCTGGGGCGGTATTCGGATTGAAGATATGCTTGAAATTACTAGTCGTGGTCCAAAATGGTTAGGACAGGCACCAAAGCAGCTGCAACAAATTATTTTGCCAGTACGATTTTCGTTATAATTCCAAAAATTTTTGATAATCCTCATCTGTTTGTGAGGCGTTCTTTATTAAGTTGCGTAGATGTTCTGCTTTGTTTGATTGTTTGTGTTCTACTAGCCAGTCGAGATAACGTTCAATGTTTGGTGTTAAGCGCAAAGTGAATTTAATAGTTGGTGTTTCAGTTAATTG
>CAZZNZ010000092.1:0-3615 GCA_964655875.1 uncultured Gammaproteobacteria bacterium
AGCTAGCTTCACGTTGCGTGGAATTAAGGTATTAAACACGCGGTGTGGTAAATTTTTTTTAATTTCTTCCACAATATCGGTAGATAATTTATTGCGTTTATCAAACATCGTTAACACAATTCCTTTTACTTTTAATTCAGGCTTCAAATTTCCTTGAATTAATTCGATGGTATTTAATAATTGAGTTAATCCCTCCAGGGCATAATATTCACACTGCACTGGAATCACTACTTCTTCAGCTGCTACTAACGCATTAATAGTAAGCAACTCTAGTGACGGCGGACAATCAATAATCACATAATCATAGTACGGTAACACTGCTTGTAAAGCTTGATGCAAACGATACTCTCGTTGTGGTAAACTCACTAACTCTACTGAGGCACCGGCTAAAGCAATTGTAGCCGGCACAATATGTAACTGGTCAACCGGTGATTGAAACAAAGCTTCCCGCATAGCATGCTGGCCAATAATCACATCGTACACTCCTCGCTCTAGTTTACGTGGATCAATACCAATCCCACTAGTAGAATTAGCTTGGGGGTCGCTATCAATCAATAATACTTTGTGTCCATCTAACGCTAAAAAACTAGCCACGTTAATTGCCGAAGTTGTTTTGCCTACCCCACCTTTTTGATTTACAAACGCTAGCACTTTAGCCATATTTGGTAGTATACAATAGGTTTGACATTTCGCCAAAAAATATCTATGATCAATTCGCTTTAGCCCGAGTGGCGGAATTGGTAGACGCACACGACTCAAGATCGTGCGGAGTTTCTCCATGAGAGTTCGATTCTCTCCTCGGGCACCGCCATTGTAACTACTATGACCTATTTAGAAACCAGCCTCTCTTTACGCAAACCCGATCAAAAATTATCTGGCAATATGTTAGAGCAAGAGCCTCACCTATCAGCCATTCAAATTATGTATTGCGATAATGATTTATTTCACAATCATATAGCCGAAGTACAACAACATCTTCAAAACCTAGGACACAAAGTAGAAGTGATTGTTTTTGAGAACGAAGCGAAAATTAAAGATCATTTTAAAAATAGTACCGAGCGCAGCAAATTAGCTTGCACTGAACTATTGTTAGATCTTACTACAGCTGCTATTCTGAATAGCTTAGCCCAGGACAATAACGAACCTACGTACGATTACAAATCATTAGATGGTTTTTTTAAGCAGATATATACCCAAGCAATATTAGGAGAACAAAAATGGCTCAAATATAAAACAGCTGTTGAGCGCTCGGCTAATGATATGGAAGCTGCGCAAACTGTTTTTCAAACTATTATAGAACGCATTATAGAAAATAAAAAAATTCCAGATAAAATATCTGTGGTGCTGAAAGATATTTTTGAACATAGTCCGTTTAAAGATTTTCCTGAAATCAGTCAATACCAAGAAACACAGCTATCAACTTTAATGGCTACTTTAAAAGAAAATCCAGCACTTGATGTCACAACATTTTTAGATCACTATCCTTCGTTTCAGCCTAGTGCAGACCTACTAAACAATATTGAGCAACTCCTAACACATTGGCTAACTATCGCTGGTATTAAGCCAGACACTATTACATTACTACCCCAGCTGAATGAAGCCAAAATTCAGCAGTTAGATCAAACCAATCACTGGATTATTAGTGATCGCCATTTAAAACGACACCAGCCAAATATACAATTCCAGCGAGCTAAGTGGTTACAACTGCCTATTGAAAGTTTGTTTGATTCAGCTGTAGCTAACAATTTATTGCCAGAACCAAAGCATTTATCTCAATTCATACAGCAAGCTTTAGAGCAAACCTTTGCGCCATCAACTACAACAACTTGATATAATGAACCTGCTAAACTTTGGCATTTAATCAAAACACTATACACTGGGATAATGAGAAACAATGGAGATGACATCGATTAGGTTGGATTTGTGTTAAATGTTGTGTTTAATCTACGTTGAAATTCTTTTCTCTTTTCTCGAGCAGCAGAGGTATGAAAAACTGCACTGGCTTTTTCGGGTTCGTGAATAAATACATAGTGTAGTGTATTAATCATCGCTATTGCTACAGCAACATGTTTTCGTGCAGGAGTAGAACGAATGGGAAGCATGTAGTCTGGAAAATCACTCTCTAATTGTTGCATTGCCTCTTCAAAAGACGATTTTTGTTTGAGTTCATGAATATATTCAATCATCCATGGATTACGATGTATGATACTAAAAGATAATTCTTCATTGTCTTCTAAAAAATCTTTAATATCCGTATCTAAAGTATAAGCTGTTTTCAATAAATTCACCATGATTGCTCTAATCCAACTGGTTTTTACTTCACTATAACATCTCACTTTTTTTATTTCTTGCGATAATTTAGTAAAAAAATTTTCGCCCAAATCAGTTTGTTCAAGTAAATACATGTACATGGCTTCTAATATAACAGTTTTGTCCTCTAGCATTTCTGTATCACTACCCCACTCTAATCGATGGGTAGATAGGCCGTTAAAATCAGATACTGCCGCTTTCCTATCTTCAAAATGAACAGTAATGTCAGAACTAAATTGATACTGGTGTTGAGAAAACAGCCCAGTTGCAATTGCTAGGTCTTCTCCATCTCTTTTTTGTAGAAAAGTTGTAGGGTCTATCTTATCATAGGCGTTTGCACGTGATGTAATTTGTGATCCACCAACCGAATCTGCTCCTGAAAAAACAGACGTAGACAAACGTTTACAGTGGTGTTCTAATTGATATGCAAATGTTTTTTGAAAGTGTTCCTTGTCACCCCTTAAGGTTGTGAAATCTATATTTAAAAATTCTGTATTTAAATTGGGATTTTTTTTAAAAAAATCTTTTCTTTTCTGTACATAATTTAGGCTCACCATTGTGTCTGCATCAAGATGACATATAATCATTTTATCTTTGTTAGCATCTCTTGCTACCTGATCTAATCTATTTTTAGCAGCTACAATACCGGCATAACGAGCAAATCCAATCCCCTTTTTTTTCGAAGGATCTATCATATCTTCCGCCGTAGGAAAACCGTTCGTTGAATAATCAATGATTCTAACTTGCACTCCTTGCAATTTTGCGCGCTCGATAATTTTTTTATGATGTCGCAAAAGAGTGGAAGGTAGCTCTGCTTCTAAGCCATTAATGTACTTCAATATATGCAATAGGGTTTGATTGTCTTTAAAAATTTCATTTTGCTCAGTAACATCTTGTAATTGATTATTAACCACATAGATTATCTCAAATTGCTCCTTAGATACAGTTTGTTCTGCTAATGATGCTAATGAGTGTAGTATTGATTCGTTATGTAATTCCATCCTTACCGGTACTACAATACATACTTCCAAGTGAGAATTTGGTGGTTGGTCTATATGAATTTCCAAACTGTCTCTTAAATCATACTTTTCTTTAAATGGACCAGGTAAAACTTCATTTGGCTTCCGTATTATCTCACTATTACGTTCATTCATAGATACACTAGTTAATATAAAATGGGATTATTTCTATCAGTGTATCATAATTTCTAAAATGAACACATCTAAACATCTGGAATGTCAAACGGGTAAATCTATATTAGCCCGCTCAAAAATGTATCTACACTTATTAGTCGTATTCCCTGGC
>CAZZNZ010000093.1:0-3607 GCA_964655875.1 uncultured Gammaproteobacteria bacterium
TTCAACAAGCTATAACATTATAAACAACCACAAATTATGCTTACACAATAAGTAGTGTAAGTAGTTGGTTAAATGAACTGTTAACCTCACCGAGGTTAGCTCAACTAATTGGCACTGTAGATGTTAAAGATTACCTCAATCAAGGCATTACCCTGGGTTCGCAATATGTTTATCAATTATTAGCCAATGGTAGCCAGAATACCGTTTGGGGGTTAGTACAGTTAATGATTATGCTTTATACCTTGTATTTTTTTATCAAAGATGGCGCTCACATTTTACGTACAGCCATGCACTTGTTACCACTCGGTGATCAATATGAACAACAGCTCTATCAACGATTTGTTTCTACTACTCGAGCTACGTTAAAGGGTACTTTATTTATCGGCATCATTCAAGGTAGTATTGGCGGGTTAACTTTTTTTCTGGCCGGTGTGCCAGCAGCTCTATTTTGGAGTGTTATTATGATTGTATTATCGATTATTCCAGCCGTTGGCGCCACCCCAATATTAGGCATCACTGCTATTATTCTTTTTATATTAGGGAATTATTCTGGAGCCATTATTTTAGTAGTGGGTTTAATGATCACGGGATTAATTGATAATGTATTGCGTGGGCCATTAGTAGGTAAAGACACTCAACTACACCCCTTATTCATTTTCTTCTCTACTTTAGGTGGATTAAGTATCTTTGGCTTATCTGGCGTAGTACTAGGTCCGGTGTTAATGGCTTTAGCTGTGAGTATGGTAGAAATTTATCAGCAAATGTATAAAATACAGCTAAATAAAACTGATTAATAACCGAATAAAAACCGAAGTTATCCACAGCTTGTTATCAACTAGTTTGACATTCGGTTTTTATTCGGTTAAATTGAATACATGACAGCCGTACTCACCAAAAAAAAGAAGCAACTACTCGATTATATTGAGCAGTTTAAAGCCAAACATGGTTTCTTTCCTACTCTAGAAGAAATTGCTAAGCGCTTCAAATTAAAATCTCAAGCAACAGTGCATCAACACTTAGCAGAGCTGGAGAAATTGGGTTTTATTCAACGTCAAGCTCGTCAAGCTCGCGCCATGCAATTATCTGCTTCCAGTTTACCAGCCGAGCACTATCAATCAGAAACTTCAACTGAACTACCTCTAGTGGGCGTAATTACCGCCGGAACCCCTATTGAAGCAGTAGAAGATCGTACAGAAACCTTAACTGTACCGCGCCACATGATTCGAAGTGATAATACCTATGTGTTAAAAGTAAAAGGTGATTCAATGGTAGAAAGTTTAATTGCTGATGGTGATTATGTTGTGGTTGAAAAACAAGACTACGCTCATGATGGTGATATTGTAGTAGCGTTGCTAGAAGATGGTAGCGCCACATTAAAAGAATTCCATCGTGAAAAAAATTATGTCCGCTTACAACCGCGTAATAAATTATATAAGCCAATTAAAGTCCGCCATGTGGTTATTCAAGGCAAAGTGTTAGGTATTATTCGTAAATTTAATTAATTTTCGTTATGACTTTCTCTACCACCAGCAATGTACCAATTGAATTCATGCCCAATATTGGTAAGCGTACTGCTAAAGTTTTGCGCTCACTTGGAATAGATACTATTGGCCAATTTACACAATTACCAGAACAATTATTAATTGAATTATTTGGTCCTAGTATTCGTTCAGCTTTAGTTGAGCCACTCGTCGTGCCTACAATCAAGCCAATCATAACATCAAAACGAGCGTTGCCATTTTTTAAACGCTTTCAGTTGGCTAGTCAATTTATGGCAATGCTTTAATTCAGAGTATAATTCGGAGCATCCGATACATAGGCTAAGCTATGGGGATGGCTCTCACGAATACCTGCGTTAGTGATGCGCACAAACTGGGCACGATTATGCAATTCTTCAATACTTTCAGCGCCACAATAACCCATGCCAGCTCGTAAACCACCTAATAACTGATAGACCACTTCGTCCACCGACCCTTTATAACGAATACGGCCAACGATACCTTCTGGCACTAGTTTTTTTGTCTCCGTAACTGATTCCTGAAGATAACGATCCTTACTACCACGTTGCATCGCTTCTAACGAACCCATGCCACGATACACTTTATATTTTTTATTCTTGATGGTAATGACTTCGCCTGGAGCTTCATCCGTTCCTGCTAACGCTCCACCCATCATCACAACATTTGCTCCAGCGGCCAAAGCTTTTACAATATCGCCAGAATAACGAACACCACCGTCCGCAATAATTGGCACTCCAAATTTTTTGGCTACTTCGGAACAATTCATAATAGCTGTTAACTGAGGCACGCCCACTCCAGCCACAATTCTAGTGGTACAAATTGACCCTGGACCAATTCCTACTTTCACAGCATCTACTCCGGCCTTAATTAAATCTTTGGTGGCTTCAGCTGTAGCTACATTACCGCCAATAACATCAATTTTAGGATAGGTTTTTTTAATATACTTCACCATGTCTAGCACACCCTTGGAATGACCGTGAGCACTATCGACTACCAAAATATCTACTCGCGCAGCCATTAATGCCTCTGCGCGCACTTTAGCTTTATCACCAACACTAATCGCCGCACCTACTTTCATACCAGCTTGTTTAACCTTACGCACCGCTTTTACTTGATCGGTTTCTGATAAATTTTTATGAATAATGCCCAACCCCCCTTCTTTATTCATAGCAATGGCCATGACAGCTTCAGTTACTGTATCCATTGGTGATGACACTAAAGGAATTTCTAATTCAAATCGCTTGGTAAGCTGAGTAAACAGAGATACATCGCGCGGTAGCACTTCCGACTTCAGTGGAATAAGTAGGACATCATCGAAGGTTAGGGCCTCGGGGATGATACGCATAATATTAGGGAGTAGTATATCATTTTTTAATTTTTTTAGCAAACGTAACATAGCGCCTGTCACTTCAATTTTTATTCATCATTACTTTTTTATTTACGTTTACGCATAGAAAAATCCAAAAACACTATCCATTGATCGCGCCATTGAAGTTACTCCATAATTAAGTAGGCTACTTTGCTCTTTTTAAAAAGCATGAAATTTAGCTTTATACTATCTTTGCAAAGTTTGGAGTCTAAATGAATCGATTTTATCATTGTACATCGCTCAGTTATCCACAGCGAGATTATTAATAAAAAACAATGGGATGAAAAATAGCCTATTTTTGGCAAATATTTTAGAGAAATGATAATTTTGCAAATATTTAGCAGATCGCAATCATGACTTTATTTACAAGAAAATTTCTATTTTTTAGTCAATACACGTACAATATTTTTTGTATTTTAAAAAATAGTATGATTAAATTTAGTTAGTTCTTTTTTAGTGGTAGGTCAAAATTCTAAAAAATAAAACAGTTGGCTTATAAATAAAAATGTGTTCAAAGCTAATCCTCTATTTTTTGCAACCACTCATTTAAATAAAATACAACGCGTTTTCTAATTATGACCCTACTTAGCAAAAAACTATGAGAGTATTATTCATGAATTGTAAAAAATTTCAATCTGACACAGATTACGACTCTGAAAAAATAGAAGATTGCTTAGCTGTATTTGTTTGTATAGAAAAAGGAGATAATAAACATGAG
>CAZZNZ010000094.1:0-3585 GCA_964655875.1 uncultured Gammaproteobacteria bacterium
ACAAATATTAGCGGTAAGTTTGAAGGTATCGGAGCTGAAATTGGCATGAAGGATCATCAAATTGTGGTAATTGCACCTTTAAAATCGAGTCCGGCGGAAACGGCTGGTTTGCAGGCAGGAGATGCGATTATTAAAATTGATGGCCAGGACACTTTGGATTTTACAGTTGATAAGGCCGTTAATTTAATTCGTGGACCAAAAGACACCAGCGTAACATTAACCATTTATCGTGTCGGAGCAGAAGCAGTACAAGATATTACTATTCAGCGTGATGAAATTAAAATTCCGAGTGTGATTTATGAATTAAAATCTGTAGAAGATAAGCATGTTGGTATTATTACGTTAAATCATTTTAATGAAGTTAGCCAAGCAGAGTTTGCTAAAGTAGCTCAACAGGTTTTGTTGGATCAACCAGATGGATTGGTATTAGATTTGCGTAATAATCCCGGAGGATTACTGGATCAATGTGTTGGTATTAGCTCTATGTTTATTGATCAGGGAGTGATTGTGAAAGAGCGCTTAAGTGATGGTCAGGAGAAATCATTTTCAAGTGATGGCAGCGGCACATTAGCAGGTATTTCCAATATCGTAGTATTAATTAATGAGGGTAGTGCTTCGGCGGCGGAGATTTTAGCGGGGGCATTGCAAGATTATCAAAAAGCTACTATTATTGGTACAAAGTCATTTGGCAAAGGGTCGGTACAAAACTATCAAGAGTTTCCTGATGGTTCGATTCTTAAAGTCACTATGGCCAAATGGTTAACACCATTAGGCAACACTATCGATCATACGGGAATTACACCCGATATCGAAGTGGGCATTACGACTGAAGATGTCGTGACTGACCGTGATCCACAATTGGATCGTGCCATTGAAGAATTAACCAATTAATGTTAAAGACACATGCAAGTTATCATGAAACAGACTGGAGAGGTTAAGCAGGTAGCCGATGGGTACGCCCGCAATTATTTATTTCCACGTCAACTAGCTATTGCGGCTACTAAGGAAGCTATTCAAGCCTCTGAAACGCAACGAGCAGCTCATCAAGCGCAACAAGCTCATTTAAAATCCGAGCAGGCTGAGCAGGCAGCTAAGTTGAAAGATGCCACCATTATCTTATCCGTTAAAGCCAATGCGGAAGGTACTTTGTTTGCTGCCGTTACTGCTACTGAGATAGTCCAAGCTTTACAAGCTAAATTATTTCTGGTGAATTCAGATGTTTTACAGTTTGATCCAATTAAAAAATTAGGTAAACATAGTGTTAAGGTAAAATGGTCAGAGGTGGAACCCGTGACGTTCAATTTACAAGTTGAAGCTAGCAAATAACCATGGCAAGTAAGCGGCCAAAATTTATTTTTGTTGTAGGAGGAGTGATGTCCAGTGTAGGCAAGGGCGTTACTACTGCTAGCATTGGCCGAATTCTGCTTGCTAAAAACCTATCAGTGACGGCTATTAAAGCCGATCCGTATATTAATTTGGATGCTGGCACCATGAATCCCACCGAACATGGTGAAGTATTTGTTACCGAAGATAAAGATGAAACCGATCAAGACATTGGTAATTACGAACGGTTTCTAAATACCAATATTTACTCGGTAAATTATATGACTACTGGTAGAGTGTATGATACGGTAATTAAAAAAGAACGTAATTTAGAGTACAATGGCATTTGTGTTGAAGTAGTACCGCATATTCCGTTGGAAATTATTCGACGTATTAAATCGGCACAGAAAAAAAGTCGAGCGGATGTTACAATTATCGAGGTAGGCGGTACGGTGGGTGAGTATCAAAACATTTTGTTTTTAGAAGCTGCTCGAATGATGCATTCACAGTATCCGCGTGATATAGCTTTTGTGTTGGTAAGTTATCTACCCATTCCAGGGCGAGTAGGAGAAATGAAAACTAAGCCTACGCAATCAGCTTCACGTACACTCAATTCAGCAGGTATCCAGGCAGATTTCATTATTGCTAGGTCTACGCATATGTTAGATAAGAAACGCCAGGAAAAGCTAGCCACTTTCTGTGGAATTCCAGCTGATCATGCAATTTCCGCTCCTGATATTGACGTGATTTACAAAATTCCTCAAATTTTTGATCAGCAAAAATTAGGCGATAAATTATTACAGCGACTAGATCTTGCACCACGTAAAACTAATTTGCGCGATTGGAATAGTATGGTTAAGCGGATTGTAAATTCAAAAAAACCGGTTAAGATTGGAGTGGTTGGCAAATATTTTGGCACAGGTGCATTTACATTGGCAGATTCTTATATTTCAGTGATTGAGGCTATTAAACATGCTTCTTGGGCTCATGGTTGTCAACCAGAATTAACTTGGATTGATGCTGAGGTATATGAACGCAAACCTAAACAAGTGAAAGAGCTTAATCAGTATGATGGGATTATTGTGCCAGGCGGATTTGGTACACGCGGTGTAGAGGGTATTATTAGTGCCATTCAATATGTACGTGAATATAATATTCCATATTTAGGACTATGTTATGGTATGCAGTTAGCTTTGATTGAAATCGCACGTCATAAAGCCAAGTTAACTAGTGCTAATACTGTAGAAGTAGATACAGATACAGCGCATCCAATTATTCATGTGAATACGAATCAATTAAAAAATATTCAACAAAACAATTTTGGTGGAACAATGCGTTTAGGGGCCTATCCATGCACAGTGATTCAAGGGACATTAGCTCACAAAGCTTATGGTAAAGTTCAAGTGTCCGAACGACACCGTCATCGCTATGAAGTAAACAATGCTTATAAATCAGCTCTGGAAAAATCCGGCGTAGTATTCTCTGGCATCAATACCGAGCGTGATTTAGTAGAAATCGCCGAATATAAACCTCATCAATGGTTTCTCGGTACCCAGTTTCATCCCGAACTCAAATCTCGTCCATTAGCACCACATCCGTTGTTCTTGGGGTTTATTGGAGCTTGTGTAAAATCCTAGTTAAGCCGATGAGTCTTTTTCGAAACTAGGTTGATATTGATTGGCTAGATATTTTTTTATAAGCAAGATAATTCTACCTTTTGCTACATCAACTGTATTTTTTTCTTTGTTCAACTGTGTTGCAATAGCATCAGTTTTGAATCCGTCTAGTAATCTTCTCCGATCTTTGTTTACAAAAGACAACACCTGATTTCTTGCTACTCTGCGAATCCATGCTTTATGATAATTAATTTCACTAAACTTGTTCAAAAATACTACCATAATCTCTTGTTGAAGGTCATGAACATTTTCTATACTAGAGAATTGTGGCCATGGTAGAAAATTTTTTTCAATTTCCGATTGGATTAATTTTTTGTACTCTTCTAAGCTCGAGTTTTCTAAGTTTTTTATGGGCTCGCGCTTGTTTATAGAGTTATTTTCACGTTTCATCTATCTAATTTTACAGGATTATTGTGATTTTTGACAAGTGTAGAAGAGTTCGCTACAATAGTCAACGCACTTTGGGCTGTAGCCAAGCGGTAAGGCAGCGGGTTTTGGTCCCGCCATTCCTAGGTTCGAATCCTAGCAGCCCAGCCAGTAAGGATGAATCGAGTTTTCCGAAACACGCGCGCCGAAACGAAGGCGC
>CAZZNZ010000095.1:0-3571 GCA_964655875.1 uncultured Gammaproteobacteria bacterium
AAAGTCATTCAGATGAAAGTTTGAAAAAAATTCCAGTCATTATTTTATCCAATTTTGGTCAAGAAAGTAAAATTGAACGTGGTCTAAAATTAGGCGCCGTGGATTATTTAGTTAAGGCTAATTTTACCACGGGCGAGATCGTGGATAAAATTAAAAAAGTACTAGGATAGCGTTTATCGTAGATAATTAATCGGGTCGTAAGCAACGCCGTTCATATGAATTTCGAAGTGTAGGTGTGGTCCGCTTGTTTTTCCGGTCATACCAACAAAACCAATGACATCGCCGCGACTAACTCGTTGCCCGTTGTTGATATTAAAAGCTGACATGTGGGCATATCGCGTCATAACACCATTTGGCCCGTTAATGTCAATGGCGTTGCCATAACCATGACCCCAACTACCCGTGAAAGAAATTTTCGCTACTCCATCGGTGGCAGCATAAATAGGTTGACCAATGCCGCACGAAATATCTCGACCACGCCCAGCGTGCCCCCAGTAAGTTGTCATAGCACTGTGGCAAGCTACTGGCCAGTTAAACGTACCCCCAGTCACTTTACTTGGTACATTACGGTTCACATAAGTGTTTGATCCCGTATTACTATTATTGCTTGAGTTAGCTAGGTAACTGTTTTTAATAGGAGTTGGAGGAGCTGGTGGAGTACCACCAATAATCACAATTTGCGTTCCAACAGCCACGGTTTGATTATCATTAATATCATTTAATCTCATAGTAGCTTCTAAGTCACCACCATATTTGGCTACTATTTTTTGCAGGGTATCACCAGCGGCTATTTGGTAGGTGTAACCATCTACCGGAGGTATTTTAATAGTGTTTCCAGGGTTAATAATACTGTTGTCCGATAAACCATTAGCCCATAAAATAGTGCTGGTTTTAATACCAAAACGCGTGGCAATGGTGCCAATGCTTTCGCCCTCTTTTACAGTGTATTGCAGAATATCTGATCGAATACCATTTTTGGTTTGTAATACAGCGTTACTTACTATTGTGGCATTATCGGTAATAATAGAAGTGCTATGTTCTACTAAAACATCACCTACCTTAGCATTAGGATTAATATTCGTACTATCTAATACTACTGTACCACTTGCATCAATGTAACGATTGCTTACAGTACGTCGTGGAAGACCTTGCTCAATAATATTTTCCGTAGTAATTTCTTCACTGTTATTTTGTACAATTTGATAGAGAGCGGAATGTTTGCCAAAATCTTCTGGATTAAATTCCTTAGCTTTTAAATTTGTGGCTGTCACAAAAACAGCAATGATAATCACTGTGACATGAATAAAATATTTGTGTCCAAAAATAAACAGGATTTTGTTTTGTACAAATGTAGAACGCTTTAATTTAGTATAAATCGTTACATACCATTGGTATACCCACAAGATTATCGGATTCACTATAGATTTAAGTAAAAATAAAATTGGTAACATGGTCAAACTTAGCAATCCACCAAAAACTCTCAAGATACTAGAGAGTAGGCGCAATACGGTCATTAGGGCTGATACGATCAGATGCTTCATTCGTAGCGACATAAACTGCAGGGTAGCATTTTACAGGCTTACAGTCAATCTAGGATATGATAAAATCATACCCTTGTGATATTATCAATCGCGCATTACAATAATAGCCTATGACTAGGAAATATGAACCAAATGTAATTGAGCCAAAGTGGAAAAAATATTGGCTAGAGCATCATCGATTTGAAGCCGACGATCAAGCTGATAAAAAGTATTATGTCTTGGATATGTTCCCTTATCCTTCCGCTAATGGTTTACATGTGGGGCATCCCGAGGGGTATACCGCTACCGATATTATGGCACGCTATCAACGTATGCGAGGCGATAATGTATTGCATCCCATGGGTTGGGATGCGTTTGGTTTGCCAGCTGAAAACTATGCTATTAAAACTGGTGTGCATCCAAATGAATCTACGCATAACAATATCCAAACATTTACTCGTCAAATTCAGGCGTTAGGGTTTAGCTATGATTGGACACGAGAGATAGATACGTCATCATCGGAATATTATCGTTGGACGCAATGGATGTTTTTACAGATGTTCAAGCACGGTTTAGCTTATCGCAAGAAAGCTAAAGCTAATTGGTGCGAGCAAGACCAAACCGTGTTGGCTAATGAACAAGTAGTAGATGGCAAATGTGAACGCTGTAAAAATCCAGTGATTCAAAAAGCATTAGAGCAGTGGTTTTTTAAAATTACGGATTATGCCGAGCAATTACTCAATGATTTAGATACGATTGATTGGCCTGAACCCATTAAATTAATGCAGCGGAATTGGATTGGAAAGAGCGAAGGTGCCGAAATTGATTTTCCAGTGCAAAATAGTTCTGAAAAAATCACAGTGTTTACTACCAGGCCAGACACGTTATTTGGCGTAACTTATCTAGTATTAGCACCAGAACATTTGCTAGTAGCGAATATTACTAGATCAGAACAAAAAGCTGCTGTTGAGCAGTACATAGTCGATACTCAAAAGAAGAATGATTTACAAAGAACGGATTTAGCCAGAGAAAAAACCGGTGTATTTACCGGTGCGTACGCAATGCATCCCGCCACTGGAAAACACATTCCTATTTGGATTGCTGATTATGTATTAAATACGTATGGTACTGGTGCCATTATGGCTGTGCCAGCGCATGATGAGCGTGATAAAGTATTTGCCAAACAATACCAGTTGCCGGTGGTTGAATCTCGGGATACGCCTTGGAGTGAAATTGAAAAAGTTGGTGCACGCAAAAAAACTATGTATCGTTTGCGTGATTGGCTAATTTCTCGGCAACGATATTGGGGCGCGCCGATTCCGATTGTGTATGATCCACAAGGCAAACCATATGCTGTAAAAGAGGAGCATTTACCGTTGTTATTACCTGTAGATGTGGATTATCGTCCAAAAGGTACTTCACCATTAGGCAGCTCTGTAAGTTATAAGGCGTTGGCCGAAAAACTCTATGGACCAGGGTGGCACTTTGAAATTGATACCATGGATACATTTGTGTGTTCATCCTGGTATTATTTGCGCTATTGCGATCCAAAGAATGAGCAGATGTTTGCGGCCTCAGATAAATTACAACAGTGGTTACCGGTAGATTTATATGTAGGCGGGGCGGAGCATGCCGTGCTGCATCTTCTATATGCTCGTTTTTTTCATAAAGCATTACAAGATTTTGGCTATATTCCTAAACAAGTTGGTCGAGAACCGTTTAAGGCATTGCGCAATCAAGGCATGATTTTAGGAGAAGACCATCAAAAAATGAGTAAATCACGGGGAAATGTGGTGAATCCCGATGAAGTGGTAGAGGAATACGGAGCGGATACATTGCGGTTATATGAAATGTTTATGGGTCCGTTTGAGGAAGTGAAGCCCTGGGATACACAGAGTATTAAGGGGGTGCGTCGATTTTTAGATAAAGTGTGGAGAATGTACCAAGAAAATAGTAGTATACGGAAAGATTCTACTAAATTTGATATCATACATAATGCTACTAACAATGCTTTAGAGATGATATTGAACCAGACTATTAAAAAAGTTACG
>CAZZNZ010000096.1:0-3531 GCA_964655875.1 uncultured Gammaproteobacteria bacterium
GTTCGGAAATTGGCGTTTTTATCCTCAGGCGGCACTGTATATGGTTTAGTAGCAGAGTCTGAACGAGTAGATGAACAGCATTCAACACATCCCATCTCGTCGTACGGAGTAATTAAATTAGCAATCGAAAATTATCTTTATTTATATCATCATCTCTATCATCTAGAGTATCTGATATTACGGATATCCAATCCATTTGGTGAATATCATCGTTCAAATACACAAGGCTTAATTAATGTCACTTTAAAAAAAATATTACGCAAAGAAACCGTAATTGTTTGGGGGAATGGCGAAACGATCCGTGATTATATTTATATTAAAGATTGCGTTAAGATTATTCATCAACTCATCACTGCAAATATCACTAATCAGATTATTAATGTTGGTTCCGGTCAAGGTTATTCTATTAACGCCATTCTAGATAGTATTCGGCAGCAAGTAGGGAACTTCACCATTGATTATCAACCAGCACGTAGTTTTGATGTGCCTGCGATTATATTAAACACCAATAAACTACACAGTCTCGTGCCAGTAGTATTAACTCCACTAGATCAAGCTGTACAGCAGACCCATCAGTGGCAAAAATCTGCTTTATGACACCAGAGTTGATAACGGTATTAATGCCAGTGTATAATGGCGGCAAGTATCTTCACACTGCGATTACGAGTATTTTGCAACAAACCTGGCAGAATTTTGAACTCATTGTTATTGATGACGCCTCCACAGATAATAGTTTAGCGGTCATGAACAGTTTTCAAGATTCGCGTATTCGTTGCATTACGAATGCCAAGAATTTAGGATTAATTCGTACCCTAAATAAAGGTGTGCAGTTAGCTCAAGGTAAATATTTAGCAAGGATGGATCAAGATGATATTGCGCAACCTACGCGGTTACAAATGCAAGTGGATTATCTCATACAGCATTCTAGCTGTGGTATCGTAGCGAGTTATGTGCAATACATGAACGCGGCTGGTAACACGATGCAGCATAATTGGACGGCGGATTTACAGCATGTTACTGCCGCAGAAATCCGGCGTTGTTTGCCCCGCTGGAATTGTCTAGCGCATCCTAGCGTAATGGGGCAGACAGCCTTGTTTAAACACTATCTGTATTGTGAGGATCAAACTGGGGCCGAAGATTATGATTTATGGCTACGGTTATCCGCCGCGGGTATTCGGATTGAAAAAATTCCACAATATTTATTGCGGTATCGGGTTCATACAGAATCTATGACGGGTAGTTTATCGCCCCAGGTGGCCAATCGTAAGGATATTCAAGCCAAAGTGATATTTTTAAAACAGCAATATCGTCAGTGGCGATGTAATCGTTTTATTTTAACGGTGAATATGTTCTTCATGCTGGATATACTGGCATATGTGAAAACTAAATTAATGTCAGCCCTGCATGGTTAGTCAGCTGAATAAAAAAATATTGTTTGTTACCCATGCTAGTAATGCAGGTGGTGCCGAAGCTGTGTTAGTAGATATGATTACTGCTTGTGGGACGATGTATGATACCTTTTTGTTTGCTCCGCGAGGACATTATCCGGCGCTTTTGCAACATCCGGCGTTAAAAAAACGGTATACTGTATGGCTAGCCAACGGGGCAGTGGATATTAGTTGGTCATTACTCAATTGGTTACTTCTACCATTTGGCATGGTAAAAAATGTTTTTCGATTGATCCGAATTATTAAACAGCAACAGATTAATTTAGTAATTACTAATACCAGTACCATTTGTTATGCTGCATTAGCAGCACGTTGGTGTGGCATTAAGCATATACTTGTGATTCATGAGCAGATTCCATACCCAATGATTCGACGATGGTGGTTTGCGCTGAACGAGCGTTATAGCCAAGCTATTATTTGTCTAACGCAAACAATTCAACAGCAATATCATCAATCTAACAAAACCGTAGTGATTCCTCTGGGCATAGCGGCTAAGAAGTTGCAGCAGTTGCAACAGATTAAAAAATTACCTAGCTCTACCCTTCGTGTGAGTTTGGTTGGGAAAGTGTATCCAACCAAAGGGGCGGATCGGTTTGTGGATTTAGCTTTAGCCATAATGGAAACGCATCCAGGTTTACCCGTACAATTTACTAGTTATGGAGCTGTTTGTGATCAAACTTTTTTTCGAAGTTTACAAGTGCGTGCACAGGCCAAGGTGCAATTTAAATCGCATCAACCCATTGAACAAATTCTCGCTAATACTGATTTAGTTGTCATCACTTCACGTTCGGAAGTAGCCCCGCTTATTTTGTTAGAAGCGATGGCAGCGGCTATACCGGTAGTTACTTTTGCGGTGGGGAATGCTCGGTCAGTAGTTGTAGATGGAGTAACGGGGTATGTAGTACCTACTGGTGATATGCCGCGGTTACAGTCAGCTGTGCTTAAACTATTGCTAGAACCAGATAAGATTTCACAATTTGGTCGCAATGCACAGCAACATGTGATACAACATCATCAATCACATTTTACTGAGCAACTACTACGCTTAATCCAAACCACGTTCAATAGTTGATAATTTTAAGCGCGTGGCCAACAATCCACGATAAAGATAGAATCGTTGCATGAGTCGTTGCCAACTGAACGTGGCAGTGTATTGAGCGCCAACGCGATACACTTCCCATAACTGTTTTGTGGTTAGTGCAGAGCTTTTGGCGTTGGCATGATATCGCATATTCGACAGCAACTGTGGAATGATTCCGGCCGGATACTTACTAGCAAATCGCAACCACAAATCATAATCCATGGCTAAGTGCAATTGTTTATTAAGTAGCCCGAACTCATCTAATAGAGATTTACGAAAAAAACAACTCGGCTGTCCAATATTACAATAATGTAATAGTTTGTTGTAATCATAATGAATGGGTTGAACCACATGAAACGGTATTCCGGTTTGATTCACTAGCTTCCAGCCGCCATAGGCCCATTGACTAGTGGGATGATCTTGGAACCACTGCATCACAGTATTGAGTATGTTGGGTTCATAATAATCATCCGAATTGAGATACGTAACAATATCTCCATTCGCTAGCTTCCAGCCTTTATTAATAGCGTCTGATTGGCCATGATCGGATTCGCGTACATAATGGCAGTCAAAACCACCAGCGGCTAGTTTAGGCAAATATTCCTTGATAATAGTATCGCTACCGTCGGTCGACACGGCATCGTAAATAAGGTATTCAACGGGAAATTGTAGCGGTGTTTGTGCTAGTAAGCTATCTAAAGTTTGCCGAATAAACGAAGCTTGATTATAGGTAGGGGTAACAATCGTCAATTTCATGCTATACTATTAACACTTAGTAGTTAGCTAAAAGTGTATCATCTATGATTATCGTCATGCAAGCTGGCGTGCCCAAGAAGCAAGCCATAACCGTAGTAGACCATGTTACTCAACTCGGTCTAAAACCAGTGTTATTAGAAGGTATTGAGCGTAATGTAATTGCTGTCATTGGGGATGAACGGATTTTAGATTTACATGTCTTAAACGCGTTTGAGGGCGTAGAGAAGGTAATGCCGGTATTAGAAC
>CAZZNZ010000097.1:0-3531 GCA_964655875.1 uncultured Gammaproteobacteria bacterium
GATGTTATTAGTGCCAGTGGGTTCACGTTATGAAACCAAGGCATTAAATGGCATTTCTCATTTTTTGGAACATTTGTTTTTTAAAGGCACTACTAATCGTCCTAATACTGTAGATATTTCTAAAGCCCTTGATGGCGTAGGAGCAGAGTATAATGCTTATACGTCAAAAGATCATACGTTGTACTATATTAAATTAGCGGCTCAACATTTGGAACGTGGTTTAGATCTATTGTCTGACATGCTCTTTAATTCAGTGTTCGATCCAACTGAAATTAATCGTGAACGTGGTGTGATTTGTGAAGAAATTAATATGTACCAAGACAATCCTTTAATGCACTTGGAAACAGTATTAGAAATGAGCGTCTTTGGTAAACATCATCCATTAGGGTACGATATTGCTGGCCCAAAATCGAATATTGATGCTTTACCTCGTCAGGCGTTTATTGACTACAAAAATAATTTCTATAGTCCGAAAACCATGTATTTGTGTTTAGCTGGTAAACAAGATGGTAAAGTAAAACAACTTATTCAGCGCTATTTTGGTAAAGAGATTGGACCAAAACCGACCTTAAAAGCACCAAAGTTTTTAGTGCAACAAACTCGACCACAAGTATCACATCTGTACAAAGATACACAACAAACACAGTTAGGAATTGGGTTCGTTGGTCTACCATATCATCACGTAGCTTTGCCTGCCTTACAAGTGTTAGCGGTGATTTTGGGCGGCAACATGAGTTCACGTTTATTTATTAATATTCGTGAGCGCCAAGGTTTATGTTATTTTATTAAAACGGATGTTAGCCCTTACACGGATACAGGTACATTTTCGATACAAGCAGGGTTAGATAAAACGCGTCTTGCTAAAGCAGTACAATCCATTGTGGTGGAGTTAAAACGCATTAAAACCGAACTGGTGAGTACCGAAGAGTTAACTAATGCCAAAGAGTATATTAAAGGTCAATCTGCTTTACGATTCGAAGATTCATCAACCTTAGCTATGTGGTATGGTCGGCAAGCTGTGTTAACTGGTACTATTACTTCACCACAAGACCGGTTACGTAAAATTAATCGTGTTACTGTACAAGATATTAAACGCGTGGCTAATCGTATTATTACCACGGCTCATCTTAATCTGGCCACAATTGGTCCATATCGGTCTACTAGCCAGTTACGGCGCTATCTTAAAGTATAATGATTTATGACACTAAACCAAGCTCCCGTTCAAGTAAATATCTCGTCGCCCACTATTGTAAAAGTAGTATTAGTGGTATTAGGCTTGTTTTTCTTGTGGGCAATTCGTGATGTGATTGCCATCGTGTTCGTTGCTTGGATTTTAGCTTTTGCCCTAGAGCCATTAGTGGGCAAAATGCAACGGTGGCATATTCGACGTGGGCTGAGCATTTTATTAATTTATACATTATTTTTAGCCATTATTGTAGCCGTAGTGTTGTTATTAATTCCACCATTGTCACAAGAGTTAGCTAGTATAACTAAAAATTTTCCTAGCTATACGGAGTCTATTCAAATGAATCTCAGTCAATTAAAACAAAGTAGTCAAGATATCGGAGTGTTATCTACGTTGCAACGGGCAGTGGATGAAGCCGTCATTAGTGTTAGTAGCATGACTAATGGTTTGTATAACGCTTTAACATCAGCGTTGAGCGGTATTGTGGCAGTAGTGGGAGTATTAGTGATTGCGTTTTATATGATGGTAGAAGAAGAAGGTATTAAGAAATTTATTCAATCTATTTTGCCGGTGCACTATCAACCATATGTTATTCGTAAAGTTAATCAAATTCAGCAAAAGCTAAGCGCTTGGTTATGGGGCGAATTAATTTTAATGACGTTCGTAGGCACTATGGTAGGTTTAATTTTGTGGCTAGTGGGTGTAAAATATGCTTTAGCACTCGGCTTACTAGCTGGTTTAACTGAAGTGATTCCGATTGTAGGCCCTGTTTTAGCGTCGATTCCAGCGATTTTTTTTGCTTTCAACGATTTTGCTGCAGAACCTTAAAAACCTTTTTTAGTAATTTTTATTTACATTTTAGTACAGCAATTTGAAAATAAGATTTTAGTTCCGAAGATCATGAATAAAGCGGTGGGAGTGAATCCAATAGTTGTGCTGGTAGCGTTGTTAATTGCAGGTAAGCTAGGTGGTTTAGCAGGAGTAATATTAGCTGTGCCTAGTGTGGCCATCATCAGTATTTTTTTAGAAGATTTTTTTTCCCAGCAAAAAATAGAACAAAATAAATTAGAAGAATAATCATTTTATCCCATGTATCTTACTACTGCCATTCCCTACGTAAATAGCAAACCCCATATCGGGTTTGCCTTAGAGTTAATTCAAGCCGACGTAATGGCTCGCTACCAACGTTTAATTGGTAACGATGTGTATTTCTTAAGCGGTGTAGATGAAAATAGTTTAAAAAATGTTCGGGCTGCTACTACCGCTGGTATTACTACTCAAGCGTTATGCGATCGTAATAGTGCACTGTTTCAAGGTCTTACTCAGCAACTCAATATTTCAATCTCACAATTTTTTCGAACTTCTTCAGCCGAACATTTTCGCGGTGCCCAGACGTTGTGGAGCGCTTGCCAAGCGGATGATATTTATAAAAAGCAATATCGGGGGCAGTATTGTGTGGGCTGTGAAGCTTTTTATATTGAAAAAGATTTAATAGATGGCAAGTGTCCAGAACATCTCATTGTGCCTGAAGTAATAGAAGAAGAGAATTATTTTTTTCGGTTATCCAGTTATCAAAACCGGTTATTAAAATTAATTGAGTCTGGTGAAATTCAAATTATTCCTAAAACTCGCAAGAATGAAGTGGTGTCGTTTATTAAAATGGGTTTGGCGGATTTTTCTATTTCTCGTTCTAAACAACGCGCTCAAAATTGGGGCGTTCCGGTACCCGGGGATGATAACCAAGTAATGTATGTGTGGTTTGATGCCCTTAGTAATTATATTACAGGCTTGGGCTACGGTAGTGATCATCCAGAGTTGTTTAAAAAATATTGGCCTGCTGATGTGCATGTGATTGGTAAAGGTATTTCACGGTTTCATGCGGTGTATTGGCCAGCTATGTTATTGTCTGCAGGTTTGCCACTACCAAAATCTATTTTTATTCATGGTTATGTCTCGGTAGACGGTAAAAAAATGAGTAAATCACTCGGTAATGTAGTAGATCCATTTGCCTTGATTCATAGTTACGGTTCCGATGCACTGCGTTATTATTTATTGCGTGAAATTCCACCTATGAGTGATGGTGATTTTTCTGAAGACAAATTTATTAAACGCTATAATGCTGAATTAGCCAACGATTTTGGCAATTTAATTAGTCGGGTATCAAATATGGTACAGAATTATTTAGGGGGTGTAATTCCTGAAACTGAATCAGATGAAGATAGTGAGTACGATTTGGAAGATGTGCTACGTTTAATTTCCCAGTATCGTTTTGTTGAAGCTTTAGATAATGATTGGAATATTATTCGGTTAGCTAATAAAATGGTGGAAGATGAGAAGCCATGGGA
>CAZZNZ010000098.1:0-3503 GCA_964655875.1 uncultured Gammaproteobacteria bacterium
CGTATTTTTTTAATAACTCTAACAGTTGAATCGTGCTAACCAAATTTGCGTTAACATCATTAACCATATTATCACTGGCCGGAACAGTAGCCGAGACGGCATGAATCACAATATCAATACGATGGGCTTTAAAAACATTTTCCAGATCAGCTGGTTTGGTAAAATCACCACGATAATAAATATAATCCGAACTAGTCTGATCTGACTGCCGAGCAAATACAATGAGTTGATAGTGAGTTTTTAACTCCTCAATTAAGTTTCGCCCAATAAAACCTGAGCCGCCGAGCAGTAAGATGGTTTGTTTCATAGAGATCAATCACTATAGTTTTATCCAGCTGGCAGGGAGTAAATCCTGCGTATTTATCTTGTCGTCATTAAACCATTTTTTTGGCGCAATCACAAGTTTAGTAACACTAGGATTTAACCACGCACCCCACCAACTAAACGTACTGTTGGCAATAATATGATGTTGACACTGACTCATTAACCGTAAATCTTCTTGCGCCGCTGTGCCATTATGCGTTACATAGGTAGTGGGGTAAGTTATTTTTAAATGTTGCTGAGTCCAGGCCGGATCATCAGAAAAAATATAAAAATGAGGCTGCTGAACTTTTTGAGCGATATAACGAATAGCTTGTTGATAGTATTCCAATGAACAAGTACCGTGAAATTGATTAGTAGCTTGACTGGACACATAATCACCACGCCGTACATGTAAACTCACAGCTGTTGTAGTAGTAATATTTTTTAGAATTTCAGCATTATCACTACTGGGTGCTGTTTTTAAAGTTAAATCATGCCGAATGGTATCCGCGATGTCACTAAAATAGTGTTCTGATTGCCAATAACCATCAAGGTACGCATCTGGACCAGCCGCTAAAATATTGGGATCGAAGTTAAACGATTGCTCGCCTACTGAAGTACGCCGATAATAAGGTCGAATAATATTTTTGAGACGATGGGATAATGTTAATTGGACACCTTGAATATCTACTAACGTTGCCATACTAGCTACAATATTAAAATGCCCTAGATCATATTGACGATTCGGCACACCCTCATAACCTCGAATATCCAATTTTAAATCGGTCTGCTGACGCTGAGCTAAGTGACGACCTAGACTATACTGAAATAATTGATTGCCCAAACCACCTTTGAGTTTAATAATAATCATAGCGTCTGTACATTATGTTTTAGAATGGTATTAAACATTGTATCTAAATCTAAACAACGTAGATCTAGTTGCTTAGCTTGTTGATATAGCGCATCGTGTTGTTTTAGGAATTGTTCAGTAACTTGCTTGTAATCTTCTACAAATAGAACGGGTAAATCTTTAAATAGATACTCTAAATAGGGATGTTTTTTCATAATGGGTACGCGTCGTAAATATAACACTTCCCAATTACGATGACAATCTACTCCGTGACCCATAGGACAGATCATAAATTTGTGTTGTTGAATGCGCTGCAAAAACTGTTTATAGCGAATAGTGCTAGTTTCTACACTGGTCCAGGTTTTATCTATAAATAATTCTTTAATCCCAGATCGTTCACCAAGATTGGTATGCACACTATGATTGACATACAGTAAATTACTGGGAGTAATCGATTTGGTCATGATTTTCTTAAGTGTATGCATTTTATGATCTAACCACGACATTTTTCTTTGCACACCGTACGGAAATGGCTTAATTTTAGGATGCTTAAAAAATACAGCATTCACAGCGTTGATGGCAAGCACATTATCTGGAATTTGTGTTTGAATCGTACTATCAATAGACGTATCTTCTAAATTGGTAAAGATAATAAATTGCATGTCGGGTAATTGAGCGCACAGCTCTAGTAAAGATTGTTCCCGCAATAGCTCATCAATCCATCGCTGATCTTCCGGAGTTGCAGCTAATACTGGCCGACGATATAACCGAAGATTATCAATAAATAGGGTCATGTACCGCCGCTGTTGTTTGATGCTACGATAGTTCGCAATAAATTCTTGATTAGTAAGATTAGCTGGTTTCATCATTGCACCAAAAATCTGCGAACGCATTCCTGCTTGATCGCCAAATGAGTAGTCACACAATTTTGATAATGCTACACCTTCGATTAATCTAACCATCGCTGCAAGCGCTTATACTGTAATTTGATTAATCGTTGTATTTCAGATTTATGCCTCAGCATTTTTGCTAATTGTTTGAGAGACATAGATAATGGCACAACACTACGATTATCATGAAAACCAAATGGGGTGGGATACGAATCATCACAATCTAACTCTCGACTAAATTTAGATGCTAACTCCACGGGTGCAAATTTAATACCATGCTCCTCTAATTGTTGACGGTAATATATACATAGCACTATATCCTCACTTACCACACCGGTGCCATTATCGGTAAATGGTAAGTTAAGCTCATTCATAATATTTAGTAATCGTTTACTGCGTAAGGAAAACCCGCCGTTGCCAACGCGAATACCATCATGAGTAAAATGAATATCTTTGGGCCAAGGTGCGCCAATATAATCATAGTTTAAAAAAGCATTATCCCATTCCTGCGGACGAATAACGATAGCATTTTTGTGAACAATTAACGCAAAATCACTCTTAATAAAATCGGGTAAACGATAAAGCATGAATTTACTGTAATCATCCCGATTCTTAGGATCCTGGCTAGCCAAATCGGTTGGCAAACACTGTTTAAACGTAATCTTTGGATTCAATCTAGCTGGTTTAGTGTGTGCAATCAATACTACTTCATGAAAATCAATTTTTTCCATTGATAACTCTAGCGCTTCTACGGCACTGGTGGGGTCTAATCCGGTCACCGATACTAATGAAACAGTGTTTAGTTGTAATCTATTTTTTTTAGTCATGTGTTGTTGATACATTTTTATTCTGTGTTGCCACAGTCTTAATGTTGGTAATGCCTTAATGTTATCATGAAACCCAAATGGCTTAAGATCTGAATCTGGACATTCTGTTTCTAAACTAAATTTAGCAGCCACCTCCACCGGAGCAAATTGAATACCATGATCTTCTAATTGTTTACGATAGTACACACAAAGCAAACCATCTTCATTAAAATAACCAGTGCCGTTATCCGTAAACGGTAAATTGAGTTCATTCAGAATATTTAACAATCGTTTACTGCGCAATGAAAACCCACCGTTACCAACCCGTACATTTACTCCTTCATTGGTAAAATGTACATCCTTAGGCCAAGGTGCGCCAATATAATCGTATTCTAAAAAGGCATTGTCCCACTTGTGTGGTCGTAATACTACGGCATTTTTATGCACAATTAAAGCAAAATCACCTTTTACAAAATCCGCTAAACGATAAGCCATGAACTTACTATAATCGGTAGTGTTTTTAGGATCTTGACTCTGCAAATCCGCATCTAAACACTGTTTAAAAGTAATTTTTGGATTAAGCTGTTCTGGTTTTGTATGAGCAATCAATACCACTTCTCCAAAGTCGATTCCGCTCATCGATTGCTCTAACGC
>CAZZNZ010000099.1:0-3492 GCA_964655875.1 uncultured Gammaproteobacteria bacterium
AGGGTTCGCAATTAATGAGTTTAATTTCGAGCCATATCTTTGGCAGAAAGGGGGTGACCGACGGGACTCGAACCCGCAACCACTGGTACCACAAACCAGTGCGCTAACCATTGCGCCACGGCCACCATAGAGTGATAACAAAGATCACGTAGCAGGGGAGGGAATCGAACCCTCGACCTCGGGCTTATGAGTCCCACGCTCTAACCAACTGAGCTACCCTGCCAAAAGCGGAGGTATTCTAACAAATTAGGAATAAATTGGCAAACCTGTTAGTGACGCTGTTATGGTGCCCTCGGCAGGAATCGAACCTGCATAACCAGCTTAGAAGGCTGGTGTTCTATCCATTGAACTACGAGGACAAATCCGCTATGGTATAGTGGTATGTCCTATCCTATCAAGTTACCGTCCGAAGTTCAACCGGTTTTAGCTACGTTACAGCAACATGGTTTTTCAGCCTATGTGGTGGGCGGGTGTTTACGTGATGTTTTGCTAGGACTTGAACCGAAAGATTGGGATGTAACGACTAATGCTTTACCCAATCAAATTCAACAGATTTTTCCAAAAACGTTATATTTAAATACCTTTGGTACGGTCACAGTGCGGTCTGGTCAAATGGAAATAGAAGTCACCACGTTTCGATTTGATGGGCAGTATACCGATTTTAGACATCCGGATCGGGTGCAATTTGGGGTGAGCTTGAAAGAAGATTTAGCCCGACGGGATTTTACTGTCAACGCTTTGGCTTATGATGGTAAGCAGTTACACGATGAATTTAATGGTCAAAGTGATTTAAATCACTATATTATTCGAGCTGTAGGTGATGCGAATATTCGGTTTAACGAAGATGCTTTGCGTATGTTGCGGGCCATTCGATTTGCGGCACAGTTACGTTTTTCAATCGAAGCGAATACTTGGCAAGCCATTATTAAACATGCTCATCTCATTAAACATGTCTCAGGAGAGCGCATTCGTGATGAATTGATTAAAATGTTAAAAACGGAAGACCCATATAAAGCTATTTGGTTATTACATACTAGTGGATTGCTCAAATTAATTTTACCAGAGTTAGAAGCTGGTTTTGGTGTTACGCAAAACTTACATCATATTTATACGGTGTTTACGCACAATGTGTTGGCGTTACAATTTTGTCCATCCGATGATTGGCGGGTGCGCTTAGCGGCTTTATTACACGATGTTGGTAAGCCCAATGTAAAACATGGTGAAGGAAAAAATTCTACCTTTTATCAACATGAACACGTGGGGGCGAAGTTAGCACGCAATATTATGCGTCGGTTAGCTTTTTCCAATGATGATATCCAAAAAGTAACGCATTTAATTCGTAACCATATGTTTTTTTATAATATTGGTGAAATTACCGATGCCGGCGTGCGGCGATTATTGCGTCGAGTAGGCGCAGAACATATGCCCGATCTAATGGCGGTACGAATTGCCGATCGGATGGGTTCAGGCGTCTATAAAGATAAGCCACGCAAACTAGAAGAATTAGAACGACGGTTAGAGTACGTACAAAAAGATCCTATTAGTACCAGTATGTTGGCTATTGACGGGAATGATTTAATGAAAGATTTTGGTATGAAACCAGGTGCTAAAATTGGCCTGGTGTTACACAAATTGTTGGATGAAGTAATGGATAATCCGAAACAAAATACAGTTGAATTGCTAACACAACGAGCTCAAGCCATTGCAACTGAGTTAAGCGCTATGACAGAGGCAGAAGCGCGCACGACCATGAAAGTATATAAAGACGCGTTAGCGGATGTGAATGCGTATAAGGATTAAATCTGATTGCGTCACATTTTAGAAGCGATCCACGTATTATCAGAAGGAGATAATATTTTTTATTATCTTATACCTCGTATTAAGATGTTATCCACAAGCTGGTAACTAAACAGCTTGACTATTTAATATATCGTATTACAATGCTATATACCTCTATAAAAGAGGTATAGATGCAACATTTTATCAATAGCATCGTTTAATAGAGATATAACCATTTATTATTTTGTATGACTAAACGTACGATTGCGTTAGAAGTGAGTTTAGCGGTATTGATTATTGGTGTTACTGCTAGTGTAACGCAGCTAGTACCGTTATTGCGAAATCAGGCCGGATCATTAAATTTAGGAGCTACCATGGCCCAAGCCTTAGATCAGGCTGATATTACAGCTGATGATGAGTTCCGTTATGTGCATGTAAAACTAGAAAATAATCTACAATTGGCTGCCGATCAGTTTGGTAATGAAGCTAGTAGTGATATGCAAATTTGGGGATATCAACGTAACGCGCGATTAGATTTTGAGAATAATAATATAAACGATGATCAGCATAAAATGCATATGTTAATGATGGCAGAGACGGGGATAGGTTGCATGGGGTTTGATCAGCGCTATGAATGTGAGTCTTGGCCGGAAATAAATATGGAGCCGTTAACCAATAATAGTACTTTAACCATTAACGATGTGCGGGTGGATGATCAGGTTATTAGCTTTTGGACCAAAACTCCGTTACCAGAGAATACGCAAGTAGAGTTTTCGATTGCCAGTAGTGGTTACTCTGATGCGGGCAATGTAATTGAAGCAGGTGTAATAGAAGGGCATAAATATTACTACATGATTGATCTAAAAACGATGGTGCCATTAAATCGAGAAGATGATTTGAATGCGAATACGGTACAATTTCAGTTAGAATCGGTGCAAACGGATTCTCAGCCAGCACTGGAATCACCGGTATTTGAATGGAATCAAACCACGCAGCAGGTTCGCCAATTAACGGCTAATGATTTAGCTAGTGCGCAACAACAGTATGCCGATAAAATGAAAGCTAATCAGGTGAAGGAGCCAAGTATGATGGACATGTTCTTGAATGATGGACCATTTAGTATTTTGCAACGCTTACGTGATGAAAAGGTGGATTTAGATAAACCATTGGAGCAAAACACCATGCAATATAATGGTAAAACCGCTAAGCGCGTGGTATATGCGTTTCCAGTGAATACAGAGGTGAATAATTTAGAACGCTATGTAGAAATTATTCTCGATCCAGCTACGCAAACTATCTTCGAATACACTTTATTAGATGAACAAAAAGGGATGGTTAGCCGAGTAACGTTTTTGGAAAACAAAATTGTTACCGATCAAGACCCCGCTACGTTTTTTACGGAAGAGTATTGGAAAAATGAACTGGGTTTAATTGAGGGCCCAAATCCTAATTTTCCACCACCAGACGCCACGCCGCCAGGAGCGAGAGTAGATACCGTACAGGTACAACCTGGTTCAGATGAAGTGGAACCTAACTTACACCTACCGGATTAGATAAATTAGCGTTGAGTTCTTTGATACAAAAATCGTAATGAAGCAATTTCTGCTTCATGTCGATTGGCCAGAGTAAGAAATTTATCCAGCTGATTAGTGGTGATGTGTTGTTGCTGTTCAAGAGTAGCTAAGCGCTGATTTGTTAAACGCTGCTGATCTT
>CAZZNZ010000100.1:0-3489 GCA_964655875.1 uncultured Gammaproteobacteria bacterium
AGGTGATTATTTAGGTGTAGTAGGACCAAATGGTGGCGGAAAAACTACCCTACTCAAACTGATCCTTGGCTTACTTAGACCTACATCCGGAATGATACATGTACATACATCTCATGAACAAATTGGTTATGTTCCACAAACGTTTAGCATGTTGGATCGAAATTTTCCAGTAACTGTAAGAGAAGTAGTAGCAATGGGACGAGTGGCTCAGCGTGGTTTATGGCGAAAATTAACAGCCGCTGATCATGCCCTGATACAAACTGCATTGAATCAGGTAAAAATGTTCAGCTATCAAGATCGTTTGATTGGTGATTTATCAGGTGGTCAACAACAACGTGTGTTTATTGCTCGCGCCTTAGTAACCCAACCCAGTATATTAATTTTAGATGAGCCGACCGATGGAATAGATGCGCAACACCAAGAACAATTTTATCATTTACTGCGACATTTAAATAGTCATCTACAATTAACTTTAATACTCGTATCGCATGATTTAGATCGAGTTTCAAAAGAGGCTACAGAACTAGCCTGTATTAACCAAACATTGGTGTATCACGGCGCACCAACTGATTTTCATCCTCATCAACACCTATGATCGATATTATTCAATACGATTTTATCATGCGTGGCTTCCTAGCTGGAATTTTGATTGGCGTCATCGCGCCGTTCATTGGCATATTTTTAGTACTACGACGATATGCATTGATGGCAGATACGTTAGCACATGTTTCTTTAGTGGGAGTAGCAGTGGGGGTATTAACTGGCATATCTCCATTAATTACTGCTTTGCTAACTTCAACCGTAGCGGCGATATTTATTGAACGACTACGAACAACTAAGCGCATTTACGGCGAATCGGCTTTGGCTATTTTTTTATCTGGTAGTTTAGCTTTGGCAATTATTATCATGAACCTTAATCGTGGATTTAAAACCAACGTATTTAGTTATTTATTTGGTAGTATTGTAACAGTTACAGCTACAGATTTATGGATCATTGTAGCGCTCAGTATAATTGTGATTAGTGTAATACTAGGGTTATATAAAGCGTTGATATACAGCTCGTTTGATGAAGAATCCGCGCAAGTAAGTGGTTTACCAACGCATTGGCTAAATACGATACTGATTATTCTGGCTGCCGTGACCGTTACTTTAGCTATGCCTACCATTGGCATTTTATTAATTTCAGCTTTGTTAGTCATTCCGGTAGTCACCGCATTACAACTAAAACTTAATTTCACTAAAACCTTAGCCTGGGCTGAATTTTTTTCGATTAGCTCAGTAGTTATTGGTATGATAAGCTCTTTTTATTTAAATGTGGCCGCTGGTGGAGCAATTATTGTAGTTGCTTTATTGTGTTTTACGACCGTGTTGCTGACGCGACCACACATAAGCCGCAAATAACGTGGTGAATGGCACGGCCAAAATTAATGCCATACTACCAACTAACGTGCGCACAACTTCTTCAACCATCGACTGGCTATTTAAAATAACCCAAAAGGGTTGATACGGATTCGTACTAAACAATAATAATAACGGTAATGATGCTCCGGCATACGCTAACACTAACGTGTTCACTAACGAGGCAATGTGTTCTCGTCCAATCGAAAACGCCCGACGATACAGTTCGTGAAACGATAAAGTAGGATTTGCACGATGTAATTCTTCAACTGCAGCACTTTGACTCGTTGTAATATCATCTAACACACCGAGTACACCCAAAATCATGCCTCCTAATAATAAGCCGGTAAGATTTAAATTGGGAAATCCCGCCATTTTTAACATTACCGCTTCCTCACTGCCTAAACCAGTCAAATCTGTAAGATAGGTATACAATACCGCCAACCCAACTGTGAGTGTTAACACTAGCAAACTACTGCCCACCGCAATCGTAGTACGCTTATTAAAACCATGCGCTAAATACAGAGAAGTGAGTACAATAATAATTGCTCCTATCAAAATAATACTCAATGGATTTTCACCAGATAAGATATGCGGTATGATCCAACCAATTAATAATACAATCGTCAGTACTAAACTAATAATAGATGATGCTCCTCGCTTGCGTCCAAGCAAAACAACCGCCAATAGAAAAATACCTACTAACATATACATGGCCGGCAGACGATACACATCTACTATCGCTAATGTATGTTCTGATTGATTTAATACTACGATGTCTCCTACATGCAATGGCTGTAACGTTTCCATGGCAATGTTGCCACCATATTCTACCGTTGCATTCATGCCGGCGTCTGGACCAGAAGTAACCTGTACGGTTACATTGTGAGTTTGACTAGTTTGCTGAGTAAACTCATCGGTAGTCACTTTGCCTGGTTGAATATTGGTTACTTTGCCCCGTTGCCATTCATTCATACTGTTATACTACCCTGTTTTAGCTAGTACTAGCAACCATAGTAATAAACTTAAAGCAATGGTTTGAGCTATTGCAAAATCAAGCGTTTTGTAATATCGCATAAGATTCAAGTAGTGCATCATAAATAAACGATTCTAAAAAAATGTATTTTTCTTCAAGTTGTGCCCTCTGTAAATACGTATAGTAGGCCTGCTTTTTCTCTTGTTTAATTAATACGGGCGGTAAGCCATGTTGCAAAGCCTGAGCCAGCATGAGTAATCTACCAACCCGTCCGTTGCCATCAGAAAATGGATGGATTTGTTCAAATTGTGCGTGTAATTTTGCTATATGAGGAATAATATCTTCACTAGCTATTGTCTGAACACTATGGACAAACTCTTGCATGCGGTCATTAATTCTTAAATAATTCGTGGTTGAAACGTGAGAACCAACAATCCGCACAGCATGACGACGATAACTACCTGCGTCCGCTCGAATTCCATTCGAATGAAATTTTTTGAACCACTCGTCTGTAATCTGTTGTGATTGAGTATACTTGGTTAACCATTGTAATAAATTTCCTAAAGCCGCCTGATGATTTTTAGCTTCTTGATGTTCTATCACTGTCTTGTTAGGAATAATGACGCCATCAAAAATAACCGCTCGCACTTCTGGCTCGGTAAAGGTACTGCCTTCGATACTATTAGTATGATAGGTCAATTCCAAAACAAAGGTTTCATAAATATCTTGGTGTTGTAAAATATATTGTAATGGATTCGGAAATTGTTTTTTATAGGCTGCAATTTTCTGCTTTTTTGCAGCTAACTCAGAATCAGTTATTTCCAAAACTCCTGTATATTCTTGGTATAACAAGTCAATCTTTTCTAACGCTTTTTTACGTGGAACGCTCTTACTATTAACCCAACTATTAAGCGTAACAAAACTGACTTGCAGTAACTGAGCCAGTTCCGTTTGGGTTTTGCCACTAATTTTTAGTAGCCGCTTAAGCTTTTGTTCGGTCGTCATACTACTAGACTAGCAAACTTTATAAAGAAAGTCAAACTTTATAAAGTTATAATATTAGTAGATTACTGTATTGAGAATTGGAACACCATTATACAAAATTTGAAACAATG
>CAZZNZ010000101.1:0-3454 GCA_964655875.1 uncultured Gammaproteobacteria bacterium
CTGGTACTAAATTGGGTACAGGACCGGTGACGGATAATGGTTTTTATTATGATTTATTACTACCACAACCATTAACGGAAGTTGATTTGCCGAGATTAGAAAAAATCATGCGTCACTTAATAAGTAGAAATGTAGATTTTATACGGCAACCATTAGAAAAAGCGACGGCGTTAGATCTATTTAAAGATCAGCCATTTAAGCAAGAATTAATTGAAAAATTCACCTTGGCTGGCGAAACTCTCACAATATATCAATCAGGGCAATTTACCGATCTATGTGCCGGTGGCCATGTAATGAATAGTAAAGAAATTCATCCCAAAGCTTTTAAGCTTACTGCGTTAGCTGGCGCGTATTGGCAAGCTAAAGATACCAATCCACAAATGACTAGGGTATATGGAGTGCTGTTTGAAACTCCAGAACAATTACAGCAGTATTTAACTCAGCTAGAAGAGGCTAAAAAACGCGATCATCGTAAATTAGGAAAAGAGTTAGAATTATTTACCATCATTGATGAAATTGGCCCTGGTTTACCGTTATTTTATCCCAAAGGTGCTTTGTTACGCCGATTGGTGGAAAATTATATTATTGATGAACAAGAGAAGCGTAATTATGTACCCATCTGGATTCCGCATATTACTAAAGGCAAACTGTATGAAATTTCTGGTCATTTAGATAAATATGATGCTATGTATTCTCCAATGAACGTAGATGAGGATCAGTACTATTTAAAACCAATGAATTGCCCGCATTTCATGATGCTCTATAAAACTTTACCGCATTCTTATCGTCAACTCCCCTTGCGTTATACCTGTACTACTACTAATTATCGTTATGAAAAATCAGGTGAATTATCTGGTTTAACTCGTGTGCGTGCTCTTACGCAAGATGATTGTCATGTATTTTGTCGGCCAGATCAAATTGAAACCGAAATTAGCGTAATGCTAGAGATGTTGGGCGTAGTGTATCAAACATTTAGTTTAACCGATTTCTGGGTGCGAGTATCATTACGTGATTCTAATAATCCGCAAAATTATTTAGGGTCTGATGTAATATGGCAAGCAGCTGAAAACGCCTTAAAAACAGTAGTGGCCAAAACCGGTTGGAAAAATGAGGCGATAGAAGGTGAGGCAGCGTTCTATGGGCCTAAACTAGATTTTATGGCCAAAGATGCAATTGGGAGAGAATGGCAATTATCTACCATTCAGCTAGATTTTAACTTACCGGAACGGTTTGATTTGCATTATGTAGATTCTACCGGTATCACTGCGCGCCCAGTAGTTATTCATCGTGCTATTTTAGGTTCTACGGAACGATTTTTAGGAGTAATGATTGAGCACTTTGCAGGTAATTTTCCAGTGTGGTTATCTCCGGTTCAGGTACAACTACTAGCTGTAGGTGAACATCATGTGGAATATTGCGATCAATTAGCTCAAGAACTAAAAGCCGCCGGAATTCGTACCGAGGTGAATAATGATAGTGAAACTGTTGGTAAAAAAATTCGCAAATCTACCCAATTAAAAATTCCTTACATATTAGTAATTGGCGATAAAGAAATGCAATCCGCTCAATTGACTATTCGCAAGCGAGGTGAGCAAAATACTGTACTAATGAATAAAACTGCATTTATCACACTAGTGCAACAAAAAATTACTAATAAGTCGTTAGCGCTGTAGTAGTTGTTGAATTTTTGGAATATGCGGCAAGGTAGCAGCTTCGCCTAGTTCTACTAATTGTACGATGGTATCTTCGGTGAAATATTTTTTCCAAGCTTTGAAACCGAACAGATTAATTGAAGGTTGAATAAGTACATCAGCTGTATGTGTAGTCATTTCCGTTACGTTATAATATGTTAATTCAATAATACGAGAAGCTACTGCACGAAATGATAAATCCCTTGTGTTAAACTGTTGTTGAGATAGCGCTTGGTTTAAATTTACACCAATGACAATATCGGCTCCCATGTTTGATATAACATCATCGGGTACAGGGTTAGTAACACCTCCGTCCACTAGTAGGTAATGACGGTATGTTACGGGTTGAAACATTAGAGGTATGGCCATACTAGCACGAACTGCTGGTACAATTGGCCCTTCGTTCAATACAATGGTTTTACCGGAAATCAGATCGGTTGCTAAAACAGCAAGAGGTAATTTTGTCTTGCTGAATGTAACATCCCCTAACCAATGATACAGTAACTGTTCAATTTTTTTGCCTCGAATTACTCCTCCATGTAATGTAGGGTCTAACAAAGCTTTAAATTTATCACTTTTAAATCCAACGGTTTTTTCTTCTAACGCAGCTAAATCTTGATAGATGGCATAATGTGCTGCAATCCATGCGCCTACACTGCTACCAGCTAGATAATCGATAGGGATATGATGTTTTAAGAGGGCGCGTATTACGCCAACATGTACTAAGCCACGAATTGCTCCAGAACCAAGAGCTAAGCCAACTGTTTTACGTGCCATATCATCAAGTTTGCTGAGCTTGGTAGTTTCGTACCAATGCTTTATTTCCAGCCACCATGGGTAATTTTTGATGCAAATTTGTAGGCTTTATCTCCAAAATATTTTGTGTACCGTCGGTAGCATATCCTCCAGCTTGATCGATTAACCAAGCTAGTGGCTTTAATTCATAGTTTAAGCGCAATTTAGCTATTCGTTTACTAGCATCATCGTATGGTCGAAAATACAAGCCACCTTTTAACATATTGCGATGCAAATCCGCAACCAATGAACCAATGTGGCGCGAAGTAGCCTTTGGATTAGCTCGTTTAAATTCATCAAGAAAATGTTGCGAACCAATATCCCAAGTTCTAGTGTAGGCTTCGTTTGCCGAGTAAATATTACATGTTTCTGGAATAGTAATGCTTGGATGCGATAACAACCATTCACCAATTGATTGATCTAGTGTAAATCCGTGCACACCATGCCCGGCTGTATATACCAACATGGTGCTTGAGCCATACAAAACATATCCTGCCGCTACTTGTTGTTTGCCAGTTTGTAAAAAATCATTTTCTGTAATGGATAAATTAAGATCTAGCCGTTGATGAATAGAAAATATAGTACCAATCGAAACGTTAGAATCAATATTTGAAGATCCGTCTAATGGATCAAAGGCAATAATGTATTTAGCTTGTTTCGAAGGTAATTTTACGATCTCTTTCTCTTCTTCTGAAGCCAGAGCAGCAAAATGTTGGGTTTTAGATAAATAATTTATGCATAATTCATTGGCCAGGACATCTAGTTTTTTAACCGTATCTCCAGAGGTATTTTCTATTCCAGCTTCACCGAGAATATCACCTAATCCTGCTTTATTCACTTCGCGAGAAATAATTTTACCAATTACTCCTAAATCTAACAAAATATTAGTTAATTCTCCTGTACCACCATATTGTTTTTCTTGGTCCAATACAAATTGGGCTCAGGTAGGATGTTGTAATAGCATGCAC
>CAZZNZ010000102.1:0-3383 GCA_964655875.1 uncultured Gammaproteobacteria bacterium
CAAAAAAAGTATTAGTGTGGTTACAGCGCTTATTCATGAATCTGGTTTTAATTCTTGCCGCTAGTATTAGCCGTCTCATTAAGGGTAACGGTGGTAACACTACTTTATCTAGTAATGGCCGGGGGCGGTTTGAACGTAGTTGGTGGCAACGACTAACACCGGCGAGACGATTACTACTAATAACATTTACAACTGTTGTGCTCGTCTTTTTCATTAGTGTGTGGTGGAAATACCGGGGCGTTGAAGAAAAAACTGCTACTGAACAATCGGATAAAACACTCGATCAAGTGGAAAATTTAGTTGGTTCAGCTGAGTCCAAACATATTATCCCAGATGATAGCTCAGCGCGAGCAGATTTAACGCAAGCTGATGAACTCCTAAAAACGATTCCTACAACCGCGACTATTGACAAAGCACGCTTAAAAACCATTCAAGATAAAATGGCGAATTTAGACAACCTATTAAACAAGGTGTCTAGTGTTAGTGCTTCAGAGATAGGTAATTTTGCAAATATTAATAGCTCGGCTCAAATTAGCCGATTAACTAAAATTGGTGATTATATTTATGGTTTTGACACTCAACAACAAAGTGTTTATCGAATAAATTTAACCGATAAGCAAGGTAGTGCGGTATTGGAGAAAGCTAGCGTGTCTGCACCATTTACAACTGTACTGAATGATTCGGCAGCAACAACATTGATTGCTTTAGTGAATAATACATTTGTACAGTTTAATCCTATTTTAGAAAAAACCACCGATGTAACCGTGGGAAAATTACCTGATAAAACAACTATTGCGGGCATTGATTTGTTTAATAGCCGGCTATATATTCTTGATAGTGGTAATAATAAAATTTATCGTTTACAAAAGACAGGTGATGCCTATGGTGAACCAAGTAACTGGCTAAAAGAATCCATCGATCTATCACAAGCGGTATCGTTAGATATTGATTCCTCTATCTATGTATTATTAAAATCTGGCGAGACGATTGAATTAGCAGATGGTAAAAAAACGAATTTTAAGCTAGATGTTGTATCTCCTAGTTTGGTAGGCGCCACTAAAGTGGTTAAAACGAGTCCAACTAGTAAATTCTATATTGTGAATCCTAGCACTAAGCGAGTAGTAATCTTTACAGCTAATGGAAAATTGGATCAACAATTTACCAGTAACGAACTTGAAAAAACACAAGATAGTTTAGTGGATGAAAGTAAACAATTACTCTATTTTGTAGCAGATAATAAGCTATACTCTCTACCTTTGGCTAATCAAGCTCAAAATTGATAGAGATACAATGTTAAATCGGAGGCCGTTGGCTTATCCACTTGAATAGGCTGTAAGCCTTGAATTTGAAAAGCACAAGATACAACCTTAGCTTTGGGTTTAAGCTCGGCTTTTAGTTTAGTAACTAGACGAGCTTGCAATTTTTTTGGCATGCCAAAAACATACACTGCATCCGCCTGAGACAAATTCTGTTTAAATAAATCTCCTAAAATAAAATGGCAGGTATCATTACGTCCGATCCAACGACGTAATTGAGCAATACAATAAAATGGAATTGCCAATTCTATGCCCACCCCATTCAGTTGATAATACTTACTGGCATATAACACTACTTTGCCTTCTCCGCAACCAATGTCATATAAGGTTGCGCCGACTGGTAAATTAAACAGTTTCATGATGCGCTTTAAATCACGCGTTCGTGTTGGCACCCATGGCGCTAACGAAACCGCAGACCAAGCTATTGAAGCTAGTAAAATAAAACTAATGATCCAAAAAATCAATCCCCAACTCAACATCATAACTCACGAGCCTTGATTACCTTCACTTCACCGTTCGCTTGTAATTCAACGATATCTCGACGAGATAATTGAGCTTGTAATAATAATTTAGCAATAGCATCTTCTATCGTATCCTGAATATAACGACGTAATGGGCGAGCACCATATTTTGGATTATACCCATGTTCTACTAAATCTTTAGCCGCTGCTTCCGTCCAGCGCAATGTAATACCCCGATCAATTAATTGCGTAGCCAAGCGTTGTAAAAGTAACTCAGCCACCTTCAATAATTGATCTTGATGAAGAGGTGTAAATACTACAACATTATCAAACCGATTTAAAAATTCTGTATGAAAGAAAGTATTTAGCAAACTCTGCTGCATAATATCCTCCTTAATGGCACTGCTGGTGCGATTTAATTGATATTGTTCCTGAATAAAATCTGTACCAGCATTCGATGTAGCAATAATCATGGTATTACTAAAATTCACGGTTCGCCCTGTGCCATCGGTTAACCGACCATCATCTAACACTTGCAAAAAAAGGTTTAACACATCTGGATGAGCTTTTTCTAATTCATCAAGTAAAATAATTGAAAATGGTGTTTTACGCACTGCTTCGGTTAAATGCCCTTGCTGACCAGTAGTGCCAATTAATTTAGTAAGGCTCACGGGTGTTTGATACTCACTCATATCAAATCGAATCATATTGTGTTCATTACCAAAATAAGTGGCTGCAATGGCTTTGGCAGTTTCGGTTTTACCAACACCAGTAGGGCCGAGAAATAATAGTGCTGCGATCGGCCGTTGCTGATCACGAATATCTTGCCGTGCCCGCCGCAAAGCTCGCGCAATCGCCATAATAGCCTCTTCTTGACCAATGACACGTTGATGAAGTTCGGTTTCTAAATTGAGCAAACGATTGGCTTCATCGCTAGATACCGCAGTGAGTGCAATATTCGTTTTTTGTGACATCACTGTTTCTACCACTTGTTTAGAAACTAACGCTGGCACTGTGAAGTGATCTTTAGCATACACCGCTGCTTCTTCCATAATATCAAGCGCCTTGGACGGTAAATGTCTGTCTTGAATAAACCGTTCACTTAATTGTACACAAGCTTCAATAGCATCATACGTGAAAAATACTCGATATTTACCTTCTAAATAGGAGCTGTGACCTTCTAAGACACGGATGGCCGCGTTTGGAGCTAACTCAGGCACGCGTACAATCTGAAAACGACGTAAAAACGTTTCTTGATTTTCAATATATTTTTGAAATTCAGGTGTAGTGGTAGTGCCAATTACTTTAATGTATCCTTGGGAAATGTAGTTCATTAAAACCTTACCAAGATCGATGCTTGAAGCAGTAGAACCTGCCCCAAGTAATGTGTGGATATCTTCAATGGCCCAAATCACATTGCCAGTAGCCACAATTTCATGGATAATACGCTGCATCCGTTCTTCTAATCCACCGATATTACCAGCGCCGGCAATTAACGCGCCTGGATCGGTAACTACTAAACGTTTATCTTGTAACGCTTTAGGAACATTCTCTGCAGTCATTAAATTAGCAATACCCTGCAATAATGTGCTCTTACCAGCACCGG
>CAZZNZ010000103.1:0-3376 GCA_964655875.1 uncultured Gammaproteobacteria bacterium
AATTGGAACACCATTATACAAAATTTGCAACAATGGTTTGAAGTATTCAAACCTAGTTTATCAGTCTAGGATAAAAATTTAGTAATATCAGTGACGACTTGATGGATTATTTTTTGCATGTTCACCTGATCATAAGGTGGAAAAATATCCAAAGGAACAGTCTGAATGGAATGAGCGGCTGCTAACGCCACTAACCAACTGGTAGGATCAACGTTTGGATAAATCGTATCCCAATACGTCAGCCAACTACGCACATCAGCTTGTCGCGCAATACAGGCAAGATCAAAATAATCTTTATATTCTTCCCTAGAACAAATGGCAGATAATTTCATGATGATAATATCGGCAATGCTAGCCAATCGAAATCTATCCTCAATAGATACGGATTGAAGTAATGCATCTGTGCGAGAAATAAATGATACTTTCACGCCATCGATTAAGCACCACAATGTATTTTTCTGCTCAAAGGTAACCCGAACTGTTTTAGATTGAAAAATACCTTCAAGACAGCTTCTTAATTGCTTGGTATCAATAGGATCGGCAATAAAATAATCAAGATCAACACTTTTACGATGGCCAATTTGCAAGGCAAGAGCAGTGCCACCGGCTAAATAATATTCAGAATCACAACCATCGAAAATGCCTTGGGCAATTTCGTTCATGGCTGAAGTAATGACGGCTGAGTGTAGTTTCATGCCAACAAGTAATGCTCAAAATAATAATATTTTCTTTGGGGCATGGAAGTTGGTTTCATACCGTGCAATACTGCTCTCACAGCTGGCAGTCCATGCTGTTTAATAAGTTGAGCAATCAAACGAATACCACCGTAAGTTAGAGCTCTCTGGATAACAAACTCTTGTGGTAATGTATTCACTTTTGAAGGTGAGATGTCCCACAAAATGGTTTGAATATCTACATTTTTCATCATATATACTACCAGTTTATATCAAAAATCATAAAAAATCAAGCTCAAATTTTCACATCTCGAATAAGTCCTTAGGCCGATTGAACAAATGAGCGCTAGCGAATGATCCCATAAGTGCAGCGATCGAACATTTCAATGTAGACCACTGTAGTGAGAATTGGAACACCATTGTAGCAAGTTTGAGACAGTGGTTTGTGGTTTTACACCAAATTAATTAGTAATTTGCGTTACATTTTTCCAACTCAATACGTATCCTTGCTTACGCTGTTGAGATTGTGTCCCACCATAAACCAGATAACCCTGTTCTGTAGACATGCCAGCCAATTTTGTCCAATATTGAATGCCCTTAAAATAATCTGTATTAATTGTTTTACTAGATTTAATTTCAATCGGGATTAACTTTTCTCCTTGTTCTAAAACACAATCTATTTCATGACCTAATCGATCTCTCCAAAAATAACAATTGGGCTGTAAACCAGCATTAAAGTGATCTTTCATCAACTCCGCGATGATTAATGATTCAAATAAGCTCCCATATAAATAATGTGTTTTTAATTGTTGTACATTTGCAATATTTAATAAAGCGCAGGCTAAACCCGTATCATAAAAATACAACTTAGGCATTTTAATGAGCCGTTTACTAAAATTCTGATAATGCGGTTGTAATAAAAACACTAAATAGCTAGATTCTAAAACACTTAGCCAGGCTTTAGCAGTATTATGGGTAATGCCACAATCGTTCGCTAATGAGGATAAATTTAGGATCTGGCCAATTCTGCCAGCACATAATTTGATAAATTTCTGAAACGTATGCAAATCGGAAATATTTTTAATTAAACGCACATCCCGTTCAATATACGTTTGAATATAATCCTGATACCACTTGATTGGATTGAGTTTTTGATCATAAATCCGTGGATAACAACCAGTAAAAAGATACTGCTCCAGAGTTTGCGCTTGTGAAGTAACTTGACCTAATTCTTCTATACTTAACGGCAACAATGTAAACATGGCCACTCTTCCAGCCAGAGTTTGTGATACATGTTGTTGCAATAAATAATTATGTGACCCAGTAAGAATAAAGCGACCATTAGTTGGCTGATCATCAATCATGGTTTGCAAATACGACAGCAAGTTTGGTACACGTTGAATTTCATCAAAAATAGCTCCAGCTTGATATTGCGCTAAAAATCCTCGTGGATCTGTTTCAGCAAACTCCCGTGCATCTAAATCTTCTAGAGAAACATAGGGTTTATCAGAAAATACTTTACGCACCAGCGTAGTTTTACCCGATTGACGTGGACCAATTATAGCAGTAACTGGCATCTTTTTGGCCAGTTGTTTTAGCTTGGTCTCTAAACTGCGTGTGATCATACTACTATTCTAGCATGGCCATGACAGATTGTCAATTGGATTATCAATCTGTCAATTAGTAGCCCCACGGGGAATCGAACCCCGATTTTAGCGTTGAGAACGCCGCGTCCTAACCGTTAGACGATGAGGCCAAAGGTATTGAGTATACTAGCGTGGTATATCATCAAGGTCAAGTTGACAAAAATTATTATATATCCTATTATATATTTAATCATATACTTAAATATATAAAAACATGCCTTCTATTATTACTACTAGCCAAGTCCAACAGACCATTGGTCAGCTCTCCAGAACTATTGCAAATGATGCTTATATTGTGACTAACCGTGGTTTAGGTAAAATTGTGATGCTCCCCTATTTTAACGGCTGCGATGAGTATATTGCTGATTATATTGAGGATTACGAAATGGCAAAAAATCAATCCATATTACAAAAACGTTATAGTCAATCGGCCAAATCTGGTAGAAGTAAATTAAAAGTGTAGCTATGGTGTTATTTATCTTTACGAAACAGGCGGAAAAAGAATTTATCCAATTACCACAAGTAACACAACAAAGAATCTTAAAAAAACTAGGTAGCCTAAAAACTCATCCTGATATTATTTCCGTACTAAAACCGTTACATAATTTTACACCAGCTACTCATCGCTTACGAGTAGGAGATTATCGTTTAATATTAAGTTGGCAAAAACAACGCAAAGAACAATTTGAATTTTTAGTACTTGATGTTGGGCACCGCAGAGATATATACCAATAAGTTAGCTTGTTGCTTGTGGTGAATCAATTATCAAGGTAAGTGGACCATCATTGATTAAACTCACTTGCATATGCGCTTGAAATTGACCGGTAGCAATAGGTATACCACGTTTACGAGCAGTGTCAACAAATTGCTGATAAATAGCTTCGGCTTCAATCGGAGCGGCGGCGGCAGACCAGCTAGGCATAGTGCCCTTACGCACATCTCCATACAAAGTGAACTGCGATACAATCAACAAACTTCCTTGCACATCTTGCACTGATTTTTTAAGCTTACCTGTATCATCTTCAAACACTTTCAATGTTAAAACTTTATTCAATA
>CAZZNZ010000104.1:0-3356 GCA_964655875.1 uncultured Gammaproteobacteria bacterium
GGTACAGTGCAATCTTAGCTCGCATGGCGTTTCGATTCACTCATACGCAAGGGAAAGCTAGATCCGGGCTATTACAAACAGCACATGGAATAGTTGAAACACCGTGCTTTATGCCCATAGCAACCAGAGGGGCGGTAAGACATTTAGCTAATACAGATTTTGCCGCAATTGATAATCAAATTGTGTTAGCGAATACCTATCATTTATATTTACGGCCGGGGTTAGAAATATTGAAACAATTTGGTGGATTGCATCAATTCATGCATTGGTCCAAGCCAATTTTAACCGATTCCGGTGGGTTTCAAGTGTTTTCGTTGGCTAAATTGAACCAATTAACTCCAGATGGCGTAAAATTTAATTCACACATTGATGGTAGTAGTATTTTTTTTACACCAGAATTATCCATGGAAATTCAAGCGGTGATAGGATCGGATATCCACATGTGTTTTGATTATTTTCCGGGTTACCCAGCTACATATGAGCAGGCAGAATATTCTGTGCAACTCACCACAGCCTGGGCAAAACGGTGTCGATCATACACAGATTCATGTTATAGCGTGGCCCCACATCAATCACAGATATTCGCCATTGTTCAAGGTTCTACTTACCCAGAGTTGCGTCAACGTAGCGCCGCAGAATTAATGGAGATTGGCTTTGATGGTTACGCAATTGGTGGTTTAGCGGTAGGGGAAAGCGCCGAAGTGATGTATAGCACGCTTGATGCTACGGTGCCGATGCTTCCAGCGGACAAGCCACGCTATTTAATGGGGGTTGGTCAGCCCGAACAAATTTTAGCAGCGGTGAAACGTGGTGTGGATATGTTTGATTGCGTGTTGCCTAGTCGTAACGCTCGGCATGGGCAAATCTACATTCACAGCGTTAGGGCAGAGACGCAAAATTTTACGTCTTTACCCTTAGTGATGCCGAATTTATCCGCAGTGAATTATACCAAGATCAATATCACTGGAGAGCGTTACAAAACCGATGCTCAACCATTAGATCCCTGTTGTCAATGTAGCACTTGTACCAGCGGGTATAGCCGGGCTTATTTACGACATTTATTTAGCGTGAATGAAGCTTTGGCTGCTCGGTTATCCACCGTACATAATATGTATTTTTATGTTGAATTCATGCGTCAAATTCGTGCTATAATACGATCATGAAGTTATTTGGCATAGTTATTTTCATCCCATTGCTTGGATTAGGTTGCAATGATCAAACGCATACTTTAGATGTATCACCTGTTACCCAGGGTAATATTCCTACGGTACAAACGACAGTAGCATATCCCAACTGGACCAACGTAGTCACGGGAGTGCATATTAAACAAACCACAATTACTCATAATAGCGCTGAAGAGCTTTTTACTATTGTACGTTTCGCTCCTGGCGATCATCCCATTAAAATCGCTGTTGATGTGGATCATCCAAAAACATTAGCTAATTGGCAAAAACAACTTCATGCTATAGCCATGATCAACGGTGGATATTTTGATGAAAACTACAAACCCACAACACAAGTGATGGTTGATGGTAAGCGTTACGGCCATTTTTTATCTGGTCATACGGCTATGGCTTATACTAATACCGAAACAGATCCAACTTGGAAAATAACCACTGCCGATCAAATTGCTTTAGACGACGCTTGGCTCGGCATTCAGTCTTATCCGTTGCTAGTAGATGAAGCTAACAATATCTTTACCGAAGGGTCCGATCATGTAGCTCAACGCACTGTTTTAGCCCAAGACCAAGATGGTCAAATCTATTTTATTGTTGCAGAATATGGTGTCTTAGCGCTGAACCAATTATCAACCAGTTTAGCAACTCAACTAAACTTACCTTTAGAACAAGCTTTAAATCTCGACGGCGGCCCCTCAACTGGCATAGCATTACAAGGAGATAACATTACCTATCTTGAAGATTCTGCACCAGTACCCGTAGTGTTGTATATTGAGTAAAATTTGCTATACTATAATTTCATATGACCAATAAATCATCATTATCAGCACATAAAACCTATGTTGATCCAGCGTTACCGGTGTTTTTGGTTGGCATTGGTCTAGCCACTACCAGCTTTGTGTTTGGTTTACTTAGCTTTCCTATTTTTACAAAAGTTTGTGTAAGCGGATTATTGTCTGGTGTAGCGAAAATAGGCTATCTCGGCATTGCCGTAGTATTTTTAGGTTTAATGGTAGAGGCGTTCAATTTGTATGAACATCATCGCCGACATGTGGTATTGTTAATTATTGTGGCTACTACAGTGTGTGCTTTAGGCGGCTGGCTGATGCATTTTATTTCCTCAGCTTATAGTTGTTTCTAAATGCACGCTAAATTTATTTCGATTGGTAAAACCAAAACGCCTGCTTTAGTTACACTTGAACAACTGTACTTAAAGCGTATTCAGCCTTTCTTTAAACTAGATTGCTGCTACGTCAAATCAGAAATTAAGCTTTTACAGCATCTTGAAAAACAGTCTGAACACTATGTTCTTCTCACAGAAACTGGTCGACAGTATCATTCAATACAATTTGCTCAACGGCTAGATTATTGGCAGCAGCACTATCAAACAGTAACGTTTGTGTTGGGAGATAGCGCGGGGTTTAGCCGATCGGTTATTCAATTATGTCCAGAGCAATTATCATTATCGTTGCTCACTTTTCCACATGAAATAGCCAGAACCTTATTACTTGAACAACTGTATCGAGCTGCTACAATATTAAAACATCACCCTTATCACAAATAACATCAATGTATAGCCATGGCTACCACTATTATTAACTATCGTAATATGACCACTGTGTACTCGGCATGGGTAGTTTCGCTTATTAGCCCCATGCTTTATGGTGTTACGGCTTATTTATTACAATTTACCACCCCATATATGTTTGAAAAATCACAAACATTATTGTATTGGTTGATTATCATCAGCGTTTTTTTTACTGGATTAAGTGTATTATTTAAATACGTGTTTAAGCAAGAAATTTTAGCTTGGATTTTTTTAGAAGTGCTTGGTATTTGTGGTTTTATCTTATTTTTGGTGTATGGTTGGAATGTATGGTTTTTTAGTTTTATGGCTGCGCAGTTTATGTTACTGCTATTATTAGGGCCGTATCTTCATTTTGATTGAGGCCAGTTTATGCTATACTATCAGCCATGCAAGCTGTTGCCAATGTGTTCAAGTCATTAGCCTACTTTCCGTTATGGTGGTACGGTAAAGGACTGCTAAAAATAGCTCGTAGTATTGTTATTCAGGCTAGAGATTTAATCCATACACTAAATTTACCGGTATTGGCTAGGTTTTTATTTACGCCCATGTACGGACTAACAGATATTTGGAGTAGGGTAATTAGCTTTCCT
>CAZZNZ010000105.1:0-3342 GCA_964655875.1 uncultured Gammaproteobacteria bacterium
CTCTATCGGGCAAGGTCAGTTATTAGTCACACCTCTGCAAGTTGCCTTATATACTTCTGCCGTAGCCAATGGCGGAACGGTTTATCAACCTAGTTTAGTGCATCAATTCACAGATCAAGCTGGTAATATAATCTCTGAGCATCAGCCTCGAGTAGTGCGTGATCACATTGTGGATGATCGCTATTTAGCCGTCGTCCGTGCTGGTATGCGTCAAGCGGTTACTGTGGGAAGTGCACAAAAATTAAAGGATTTACCGTTAGAAGTGGCTGGTAAAACAGGTACAGCTCAATCTACTACCTCGGATGTTCGTCGTAATCATTCTTGGTTTACTGCCTTTGCCCCCTACGATCATCCCGAATTAGTTATTACTGTACTAGTGGAAGAAGGTGGTGAGGGAAGTGAGTCGGCTTTACCCATTGCTAAGCAAGGTTTACAGGAATATTTTAAGTAACAATTGACATTCTGGTCTAGCTATATTAAACTACGGTACAAGTATTATGAACACTGATAAAACTATTTATTCCACTCCTGAGGGGGTTGAAAAATTGCAGACCGAGTTGGAATATCTAAAAACAACTAAACGTAAGGAAATTGCAGGTCGAATTGCATCGGCTAAAGAGCTAGGGGATTTATCTGAAAATGCGGAATATAGTGATGCTAAAGAAGAGCAAGGATTAATTGAGAGCCGGGTATTAGAGATTGAAGAAATTTTGCGTAACGTTCAGTTAATTAAGAAGCCCAAAAAATCTTCGGTAGTGGTAATTGGTTCAAAAATTAACACGACTACATCTAAGGGTAGCGCCATGACTTATGAAATTGTGGGTTCTACCGAAGCAGATCCATTGGTCGGAAAAATTTCGAATGAATCTCCTTTAGGCAAGGCTTTTTTGGGACACAAAGTAGATGATACAATTAGCGTGGTTGTGCCTAAAGGTACTATGACCTATACCATTAAGAAAATTTTTTAATCTAGGTGGTATGACCGAACATCAATCTGAACACGCTGGTCGTGTTCAGAAGTCTCAGCAATTAAGTCAGCTTGGGCAAAGCGTTTATCCTGCCATTTCCCAGCGCACACATCACATAGCGGAGGTGCTCAATCGATTTAATGATTTACAACAGCAGACCATTACAATAGCAGGTCGATTACGATCTTGGAGAGAACATGGTAAATTAACATTCGTGCATGTAGAAGACAGTACCGGTCAATTACAGGTTGTTTTTTCTGCGGATAAGATTGGTGCTATCTATCAAGTAGATTTAAAATTATATGACGTAGGAGACATTATTGAAGTTACAGGCACAGTATTTACTACTAAACGCGGTGAACAATCTTTATTGGCAATAAAGTTTCGTATGCTCAGTAAAGCCTTACAACCGCTACCTGATAAATGGCATGGCATTCAAGATGAGGAATTACGTTATCGCGAGCGTTACGTTGACATGATTATTCGTCCAGAGCTACGAGAGTTGTTTATTAAAAAAAGTAAATTTTGGAACAGCATTCGACAATTTTTGTTACAGCGAGGCTTTTTGGAAGTAGAAACTCCAGTATTGGAAGCTACTCCTGGCGGAGCCGATGCTGAACCTTTCATTACACATCATAATGCTTTAGACATCGATTTATATTTGCGCATTTCTATGGGTGAGTTATGGCAAAAGCGTTTAATGGTAGGTGGTTTTGAAAAAACGTTTGAAATTGGCCGTCAATTTCGCAATGAAGGTATTAGCCCAGAACATTTACAAGACTACACTCAAATGGAATTCTATTGGGCCTATGCCAATTATGAGGCTGGCATGGAGTTAGTAGAACAACTATACAAACAGTGTGTTGCAGAATCTTTTGGCACCCTGCAATTTAGTATTCATGGATTTAATATTAACCTTGATCAGCCTTGGCCTAGAATTGATTATGTGACCGTTGTACGAGAATATACAGATGTAAATGTATTGCAAGCTAGTGATATTGAGTTAAGACAGGCGGCACAGCGTCTAAATATTACTATGCCAAGAGACAGATTAAATCGTGCTCGTCTCATTGATCAATTATGGAAATATTGTCGTAAAAAAATCGCTGGCCCAGTTTTTCTTATTAACCATCCAGTGGTTGTGTCTCCGTTAGCAAAACGTCTGTCTAATAATCCAGAGTTAGTTGAGCGTTATCAAGTGATTATTGCAGGTAGCGAATTAGGTAACGGCTATACAGAATTAAATGATCCTATAGATCAACGGGTACGATTTGAAGAACAAGCTAAATTAAGAGAAGAAGGCGATGCTGAAGCGCAAATGCACGACAAAGACTTCGTGCATGCGTTAGAGTTTGGAATGCCGCCAACTACGGGATTTGGTGTAAGTGAACGTTTGTTTTCTTTTTTGGTAGATAAGCCAATTCGAGAATGCGTGATGTTTCCGTTATTACGTCCAAAACAGGCAGTTACAGCTGTTCCTGCTATGTTAGTCCAAAATGATCCGTCTTTAGCCAAATTTGATGCCGGAATTACCACAGATCAAGCCATGGTTCTAATGCATGAGCATATCCAAGATCAAAATTTACGTAATCACATGATTGCTACCAGTGCTTTAATGCAACGTTTAGCTCAACATTTTCAAGCTGCCGAACCTACAAATTGGGGGATCGCCGGATTATTACACGATATTGATTGGGAAACAACTACACCAGACCAACATAGTTTAGTGGGAGCAGATTGGTTGCAAACCAGAGGCGTACACGCGTTAATTGTGGCAGCGGTTCGTGAACATAATGATAAGCATGGTTTACAGCCAACTACATTATTATCCAAAAGTTTACAGTGCTTAGAGCAATTAACCGGATTAATCTTAGCTGTAATGCTAGTGCGACCTGATCGTGATATTATGGCAATAAAAATGAGTAGCGTGAAGAAAAAATTCAAAGATAAATCCTTTGCTCAAGGAGTGCAACGTACAAATATTGAGCGATGTGCTACAGTATTAGGAATAGAGTTGGATCAGGCTATTACCCTGTGTTTGGAGGCTATGCAAAGTGTTGCTAAACAGCTACAATTTCCAAGTAAATAATTAATTTTATTATGTATTATGCTTGATATTAAATTTATTCGTGAGCACAAGGAAGAGGTTGCTCAAGCCGCTAAAAATAAACGGATTACGGTTGATTTAACCAAATTATTAGATTTAGACGAAGAGCGTCGTAAGTTACAAAAACGCATTGATGATTTAAAAGCTTCACAAGGCCAAGCCAATGACGCTATGGCTAATGCTTCGTCTGAAGAAAAGCAATCTAAGCTGGTATTATTGCGTAAATTAGCGAGTGAGGTAAAAGAGCTTGAACACATTTTTTCGAGT
>CAZZNZ010000106.1:0-3265 GCA_964655875.1 uncultured Gammaproteobacteria bacterium
GGCCATCTCCATACCACGCTAACGCCTGCTTTTCGCTAGTTGCCTCAGCATGTAAATCTACAATGATCGCACTGTATTTTGTTAAATCGTGTTGCTGTAAAATACGATCTAAGCAGTGAAAAGGATTGTCTGCTTGCTGAGGCATGAATATCTGCCCAATCAAATTAATTAACAGAATTTTTTTAGTGCCAATTTCAACGGTAGCCCAACCCTTACCCGGATTGTTGGCAGGGAAATTAGCTGGACGCAACACCTTGCTTTTGTGTGATTGTAGATAGCCTACGCCGTCTTTGTTATCCCACACATGATTACCCGAAGTAAACCAAGTTCCTCCAGCTGCTTCCATTTCGGTAATAGTGTCTGGAGTGATGCCGCTACCATGAGCTAAATTTTCTACATTCATAAAAACTGCATCAGGCTTATACTCGGATCGAATTTGCGGCAATATTTTTTTTACTGCTAACCGAGCGTTTTTTCCAACCACATCACCAATATAAAGGATGCGCAAGGTATTATCGAGCATACTCTGTAATGCGAGTTTCGCGAATTACGTTCACGCGAATTTCACCAGGATATTTCAATTCCCCCTCTACTTTCAAGGCAATATCTTTAGCTAATTGCATGGCTCTAAAATCATCCACTTGTTCTGGGCGAACAAATACTCGTACTTCGCGACCAGCTTGAATTGCATATACTTTTTCAATCCCAGGAAAACTACTAGCCACCTTTTCTAGATCCTCTAAGCGTTGCACATAATTTTCGTAGGTATCTTTACGAGCTCCAGGACGAGAACCAGAAATAGCGTCAGCTACTTTTACAATAACGGCTTCAAGGGTGGGGGGATAGTCGTCGTGATGATATAGAATTGGCGCAATAATTGCATCTGACAAGCCAAATTTTTTAGCAATGTCGCGGCCGATTTCTGGATGCGTGCCTTGTACTTCTTGGTCCACGGCTTTACCAATATCATGTAGTAATCCACCCTTTTTAGCAACGGCCACATCACCACCCAAATGTTGGGCCAACATTGCCGCCAGAAAGGCCACCTCAATGGAGTGACGTAACACATTTTGACCGTAAGAAGTGCGGTATTTTAATCGGCCGATAATCGCTACTAATTTAGGGTCAAGCCCAGTAATACCCACTTCAAATAAAGCGTCTTCGCCAGCCTTTTTAATATCGAGGGCCAAATCTTTTTTAGCGCGTTCAATAGCTTCTTCAATTTTGGTAGGATGAATTCGACCATCCGCAACCAAGGCCTCTAGTGCCCGTTTAGCTAAGTGGCGACGGATTGGCGAGAAGCCAGATAATACAATGGCTTGAGGCGTGTCATCAATCAACACTTCTACGCCGGTCAACTCTTCGATGCGCTTAATGTTTCTACCTTCTTTACCGATAATACGACCTTTCATTTCATCGCTGGGCAAATTTACTACGGTGGTAGTGGTTTCTGCTGCGTGTGTGGTGGAACAACGCTGAATTATTACGGTCATTAAATCTTTGGCGCGGCGTTCTAACTCCTCACTGCCCTGTTCTTGGAGCTTTTTCATACGACCCAACAACACTAGCTTTGACTCCTCTTCCACTCTTTGTTCTAGCAGTTTTAAGGCCTCTTCTTTATTCATTCCGGCCACTTGCTCTAGTTGTTTGAGTTGTTCTAATTTAACAGCTTGAATTTCTGATTTTACATGTTCAATCTCTCTGGCTTTATTTTGCAAGTGCTGTTGTTTATTTTCTAGCTCCAGCAATTTTTGATCGAACATATTTTCGCGTTTTTCTAGCCGACGCTGACTTTGTACTAACTCTTGACGGCGTTCAGTTTCTTCACGCTTGGATTCTTCCATCATTTTGATGGCCTTATCTTTGGCAGCCAACACCATTTCTTGTTGTTTGGTCTTGGCTTCGTTAATGATTTGATTAGCCTTAGCTTCAGCAGAATCTTGGGTGCGCAACGCCACCTGCTTGCGATACCAGTATCCTACTGCAATTCCTAACGCTAAACCAAACAGTAACATGATTGGTAGAGCAATAAAATCCATAAAAAATGGGTAAAACGGCAAAAACGAACCGATTCTTTTATCAGTCTAGGCTAGACGCAGGCTAGATTGTGTATCAGTTGGCCCAAAAACGTAATAGTTTAGAGTAAAAGGGGTTGTTTTCACCAGATTCTACCAAAAACAGTTAAACGGTTTAAATAACTAACACTTGCCTCATAGGCAGAGTAACTGTATCAGGAGAACAAAGTTTTGTAAAGTTAATCGGAGAAAATTATCGTTACCCAAGTATCTTGTCGATGATGCCGTATTTTTTAGCCTCAGGCGCAGACATAAATTTATCTCGCTCAGTATCTAGCTCAATTTGTTTTGTGGTTTGGCCGGTATGTTTAGCCATGAGCTTGTTCATTAATTCTCGACTGCGTAAAATATGCTCAGCTCGAATTTTTATATCCGTAGCTTGACCTTCTGCCCCACCAAGTGGCTGGTGAATCATGATCTCGCTATTAGGTAATGCAAATCGTTTGCCCGCAGCCCCCCCAGCTAAAAGTAACGCCGCCATAGAGGCCGCACTGCCAATGCAAATAGTGGACACATCACAGGATACAAATTGCATCGTATCGTATACTGCTAAACCGGCAGTAACGTAGCCGCCTGGTGAATGAATGTAGAGTTTAATATCGGCTTCGGGATTCTCAGAAGCCAAAAACAACATTTGTGCAATTACTGTATTTGCAACAGAGTCATCGATGGCAGTGCCTAAAAAAATAATACGCTCTTTTAATAAGCGCGAATAAATATCATAAACGCGCTCACCAAACGAAGTTTTTTCAATAACAGTAGGAATTAAATTAAATGCCCGTGGGCTCGATGTGGTAGCCATTTTGAGTGTAAGTTAATGTACCAGTTAAAGTGAAGCCAGCGGCTTTTTTATGGCCGCCGCCGCCATGTAGCTTAGCAAACTGTGTTACATCAAGCAACGGACTAGTAGTGCGTAAGCTGCCCTTGATTATTCCCGGCCTAGTTTGACTATAGAGCAAGATGGCTTTTTCAGATGCCTGTTGTAGATTGTTTAGAAAATTACTAATACCAGAAATAGCATCTTCTGTTAAGCCTAGTTCTTCAATATCTTTTAAGGTAATTAAGGTTACAATCATGCCAGTTTTTGGGTCGGGGTGTAGACGCTCAAGTGCGCGTCCCCATAATTTTAATGTAGCTATTGAGCGATGTTGAAAAACAGTAGTGGTAACTTGATGAATACTAGCGCCATA
>CAZZNZ010000107.1:0-3222 GCA_964655875.1 uncultured Gammaproteobacteria bacterium
GCACGACAACCCCAAAGTAATTAAGGGAACTGAACTTGAACTATACCGCTTGTAAGCATTTCTTCCCAGTGCTCTCGAATAAAAACAAGGGTTAAGGAAGGAGATGCAACCTCCAGTACCAGTACACCGCTGGAATATACCGCTTCAAATTAGTGGATAACGATAATTTACGCACACTCACACCTTTATGGTGTGTAATGCTAACACTAGTTAAGCATCGTATTTTCCAGCCGATTTGATGAATGCGGTAACATAAATCTACATCATTGTAATATAAGGGGAAATGGTTATCATCAAAGATTTTATTTTGTAGAGATACGCTGCGGTGTGTTTTCATAGCCAATGCCTCACGACGCAACAAAATACAGGTTCCAGCGGCTTGTTCAATATCAAAATCTGTAGTGAAATCTTTATCGAGATACAAGTATTTTCTAACGCGTTTTGAACAAAACCATTGCCAGCGTTTGTAAATTAATCCTTCAATCAGGCTAACCATGGTTGGGAAACGACGATGCATAAAATATTGAGTAGTACCATCGGGATTTAATAATTTTGTGGTTGCGCCACCATACTGTGGATAGGTATCTAAAAACTGAGTTAAGGTTTCCACGGTTTTTTCCGGAACCAGAGTATCTGAATTTAATAGTAAAATATATTTACCTTTAGCTAAACTATAACCTTGATTATTACCACCAGCATAGCCTAAATTACGATCATTCAACACACAACGAATATTAGGATGATCGCTGTATTGCCGTTGTATCATGTCTACACTACCATCATGTGAATGATTATCAATTAAAATTAATTCATAGGTTGTGTTTTTAATATTAGTAATAATGGAATCTACACAAGCTTGAGTGATGGTTTTGGAGTTCCATGAGAGGATGATGATTGATACCTCTGGGTCTTTTAACTCCTTGGTTTTTTGTATTTTAGGTAAAGGGGTTAAGGATAAAGGCTGAGCGGTTATCTGTCCTAATCGCATTGCAAGGACATTTTGTAATTTAAACCATTGATATCCAAAAGGTGATCCCGGAATCCAAAATGTTAATTTGGACCAAATCGATAACATAATCACATAGAGATGTCTTATTAGAGCGTTTCTATATAAATAAAATTTGAATAGGTGTGGAAAATATTCTTCCACAAATTTTTGATCGTGAATTTGAGTAATAATCATGTTGCCCGCATTTTGGCGAATCCGTTTTTGTAATAATTTAGGTAGATTAGTTTCATTGTGATGGGCAACCTGCACAGATTTTGAAAACACCATAGTAAAACCTGCCTGATGTGCTCGAGCGCCATATTCCATATCACCACCATAGGCTAAGCGTGGATTAAAGTTACCAATTTTTTCATATACCATGCGTTTCATTGCAAAGTTACGTGTATCAATACGACGCAATGTTTGCCTATTTACAAATTTACCGATATTGTCATCGTACATGCGTTGCTCATAGCGCGCTACAGCATTATCATTGGCTCCAGCTGCGTAACCCATTACAGCGTCAACATCATCCACTAGAATTGTTTCAATCTGTCGTAACCATTGCGCATCTACTACACAATCAGAATCGGTAAAAGCGATAATATCACCCTGTGCCAATTTTAATCCCTGGTTACGAGCTTGATAGGATCCGGGAATAGGTTCGTGAACATACCGCACGTTTATCAATGATTGTAAGGTGGGTTGAGAGTTGTTATCCACTACGATTATTTCATATTGATCACGCGGATAATCTAAGCGTAATAAACTATCCAAACAAGTTTTGAAATGAGGATCATTATAGACCGGAACAATAATTGAAAATTTCATAGTTATTTTAGAAACCTAGCTTTACCTTGATTTAACCCTAACCAACCATCTATACTAGCAGCCCATAACTGGTTCAGCGGAGAATGTTTTTTTAAACGTTCGGGCCAAAACCACAACCAAAAGTAACACCAAAATATCAATAACTGCCACCAGGGAGCAAATTTTTTTTCAAACCAAATCATATTTCGCACTATCAAATAGGTTCTAAATCCACCGGATTTTCTATGGTTAATGGTTGCTTGTGGCACGACCACGCATTTTAAATTAGCTCGCTTTACCTGTACGCACCAATCAGCTTCTTCATAATATGCAAAATAATTGGCGTCAAATAACCCCAGTTGTTTAATTACACTGGCACGTACTAAAAAACAATTTCCCACAATCATATCTACTGGGTTTGGTTGTTGAATATTATCTTGGCGACTGGTAATTTTTCCAGTCCAGAGATTGATATCTGCTCCAATCGATTGAATGCTACCATCGCTGTGTAATACTTTTGGCCCAACCACAGCGATATGAGGATGATGAGTAATATAGTCTAGTAATAGTTGCACGGTATTTTGTGAAATAATCGTATCTTGGTTGAGTAATAGATAGTAATCATAAACTTGATTTTTTAACACATCGAGAATAAGGTGGTTATACCCACCAGCAAAACCTAAATTTGTTTCAGATCGAAAGACAGTAATACGATTACCAAAAGTTTTTTGTAACGGAATGACTTCATTGTTTGTTGAGCCGTTATCTAACACAATGATACTAAAATTTTGATTACTTGAAGCCAGTAGACTAGCAATACATTCGGTAGTATATGGTAAGCCATTCCAATTTAGAAGGCAGATTGCTAGGTGTGAAGTTTTTTCCATATGGATATTTTAACAATGTGATGTTGAAATTTGTAACGAAAATAAATAAGCAAGAATAGTTGCGCTAGTAGTGTAGTAATTGCCGCGCCATACAAACTCCATTGCGGAATAATCATTATATTTAGAGCTAAGTTGATGATGGTTGCCCAGACGAAACCATGCAAATAATCTTTAGGTCGATTACAGGCTTGCAAGCCATTACCAAATGGCGCCCATAAATAAATGAATCCAGTGCTCCAGAGTAAAATGCGAAATACTAAGGTTAATTCAGCTGTAGGATATTTCGGGTAGAATAGATGCATTAGCATCGGTGCTAACATTGTACCGCTAACCACTATGATGAATGCTACTATAGTAGTGGTGCGTAATAATTTGGTTATTGTGTTATGTACTTGATGTTTAGCGTGATGAAATTGTTGTGAGATTACAGGAAAAAACGCATTAACGATCATGCCGGCTAGAGCCGTAAGAAAGAAAATGGGTTTATAAGCAGCGGTATACCAACCTACTTGTTGAGCTTGACCAATAAAGGTGGAT
>CAZZNZ010000108.1:0-3197 GCA_964655875.1 uncultured Gammaproteobacteria bacterium
TAATGATTTACTTATGCAAAAAAAAGCTAAGCAATCAAAATTTTGCTTAGCTTGATCCTCTTGACTGGCAATAATTTTGTCTAAAATAGAAATAGTAGACTTATCCATACTATTTACTAGTATAGCATTTCCTTTACAAACTGTCAATTATATGTTCAAACGGACTATTTTCGTTGTAAAATCTTCTCCCAAATCAACAATAATGGGCTAGCAATAAAAATAGAAGAATACGTTCCTATTAGAATACCGATCATTAGAGCTAAAATAAAGAAACGAATGCTTCCGCCTCCAAATAATAATAAAACGGTTAATACTAACAACACTGTCATAGAGGTATTGAGAGATCGCATTACGGTATTATTAATACTTTCATTAATAATACCCGCAAAGGTAGGCTGATTACTGCGCCGTAAATTTTCACGAATCCGATCGAATACCACAATAGTATCATGCACTGAAAACCCCAAAATGGTTAATAAAGCTGTAATAAACATCACATTAATTTCTACATCGAAATAATGACCTAAAACTGCAAAAACACCTAATGGAATAATAATATCATGCAACAAGGCAATAAATGCTGAGATACCGTAAGCCCAAGCTGGCACCGGACCCTTGGATACACCACGAAATGCCCAAGCGATATAGAGAATAATAAAAATCACCACAAAAATAACAGCTTGCACAGCTTTAGACCGTAGCTCTTCCCCTACTGCTGGACCAATCGACTCAAAACTATCCTCAACAACCTCTGAGCCTAATGCTTGCAACACAGCTTGACGTTGATTGTTGTCCAAAAACTGAGTTTTAATGACCACGCCATTATCCCCTGTAGGCTGTACGATACTATCACCTAGATTTAGAGGTTGTAATTGGCCAACGATAGTATCGGAATCTGGCCTAACACCTGTATAGTGCAATTCCAGTAATGAGCCGCCGATAAAATCAATACCTAATTTAAAGCTAAACTTAACCATCGCTACTATGCTAATCACCATTAAGCTAATAGATAACGTATACCAAATTTTACGCGTGCCTAAAATATTAAATCCCATACCATCGACGATGTTTTACTGGTAAAATCTTTAATAATGTGCGAGTGATTGTGATAGCGGAAAACAAGCTTAAGCCAATACCTAATGCCAGCGTTACTGCAAAACCTTTAATCATGGCGGTACCAAACCAACTAAGAATGAAGCAGGTAATCAACGATGATACATTAGAATCACGAATCGATAACCAGGCTCGCTTAAAACCATCATCAATGGCACTCTGTAAAGTTTTGCCGTTACGTAATTCTTCTTTAACGCGTTCAAAAATTAACACATTTGCATCAACCGCCATGCCTAGAGACAAAATAAATCCAGCAATGCCTGATAAACTTAGTGTAATCGGCCATAATTTAAACACCGCCAGCAATAAAATACCGTAAATCGATAAGGCGACCATAGCGATAAATCCTGGCCAACGATAATAGATAATCATAAAAATAGCCAAAACCATCATAGCTATTACTCCAGCCAAAACGCTGCGCTGCAACGCTTCAATGCCTAACGTTGGACCAACATTACGTTGATTGATGAGATTAATTTTTACAGGTAGAGCTCCTGCATTTAAACGCTGAGATAATTTCTTGGCTTCATCTAACGCAAATGTACCGGAAATGATGGCTTGCCCACCGGTAATTACATCGTTCACTACCGGGGTACTAATCGGTTGACCATCTAAATAAATGGCAATGGTTTTATTTAGGTTATCTTTAGTTAATTGTTCAAATAATTTAGATCCTTCTTCATTAAACGTTAGAGCAACAATGGGTTCATTGGTTGTGCTATCAAATTGCACCGCCGCATGCTTTAATTGCTTACCCGTCAATTCTGTATTTACATAAGTGGGTCCGAAAATATCTGGTGTTTCGGGAATTTTATTTAACACAATATGCGCAATATGCGCCGTATCATCTTTTTTATCCAATACTTTTACAATTTCGTAACCGGAAGTTGTATCATATAGCTTAGTTAGTAGTCGATCTGGTTCACTCGCAAAAACATCTTCAGCGTAAACAGCATTGATATTATCTTTAGTGAGATAACCTAAATCTCCGCCAATACTAGCTGTGGCACTATCTTGACTATCAGTTTGCGCGGTAGTGGTAAAATCGGCTCCACCGATAATTTTATCCAGTGTTTCTTGGGCCTTGGTTCTATTTTGTTCATTCAACTGTCGAATCATGCTGAGTTGGTCATCACTCAAAGGTTGTGATTCGCCTTCCATTTTAAATTCTAGCAATGGCGTCTCACCAATTTGTTGAATAGCGGCATTAACATCACTGATACCTGGCAATTCCACCAACACACGCCAATTACCGTTAGCTTGGTTAGTTTGAATTACAGGCTCAGCTACACCAAAAGCATTGATACGATTTTCTAACACATTACGAACGCTATCCATTGCATCTCTTACTTGATCAGAAGGAATTTGTGACACATCGGCTTGATAGGTTAATGATGTGCCGCCTTGTAAATCCAATCCTAATTGAACTTTTAGCTCACGTACTAGATTACCTTGCCAAGTGATATTTGGCCCTTTGGGATAATCCACGATTAAACCTAGGACAGTTAAAATGATAATAGCGCTAACTGAAAACCATAGCTTCCGTTTCATTGTCATATCTTCATTGTCATATCGCCCACTAGTATAAAACAAAATAACTAGGAAGGCAATTGTCTAGCTCGATAATAGCGCCATCCTCCAATAATAGCCACAATAGCCCCTAGACCAGCAATAGCCGCCGCCATAACTTGCCCTGTAGTTAATGATTGAGCTGTACTAGTGGTAGGCTTAACATCCACTCGTTGTTCCTTTACATCGGGCTTTATATAAACATTGGTTTCAGTAGTATAAGTACCGTTCGCTTGCAATGTCACTGTTTGATAGGATCGACCATTCACTGTCTCGGGATTAGTGGGTAAATTAGTGATGACATAGCTTCGTTCTGCCTCTGCTTGATACGATTTTAGAATATCAGGATTAATGATGCCACCGACACTATCAAACCCTTCTGGTAAAACATACACCGTTAAATTCACTGTGGGTTGCTCGATCCACTTACCTAAATTACAGCGATTGGCAACACAGGTATACATATCGTAATCATCTTAAACCGTAAATAAATAATTGTGTTTTGTGTTTTACGC
>CAZZNZ010000109.1:0-3164 GCA_964655875.1 uncultured Gammaproteobacteria bacterium
TCTGGGCGGAAGGGCGGTATAGCCCTGGTAGCGCACTCGACTTCAATGTGGCTGCGATCTGGGCACTGGACATTCAGCAGCTTACCAGCGTGGATTCAGGCTCTGTCCCTGGGAAGAATGAGCTGGGAATTCAGCTCAAAGGAAAGTGGCGCTTCTTTCCCCGAACCCTGCTCCTGGTTCAGACCGATTATGTGTATGGCTCTTGGAGTAACCTGACATCCTGCCTCGCTGAAGAAGGTGGAACCTGTATTCTGACCATTGCGAAGAGCCCCAACTTTCATAACTTCTCATTCCAGACAGGGCTTGCTGGTCAGATCACAAACACAATCCAAGCCAATCTCTTTATTGGCTACGGTGTCTTCAATAATACGGAGAACGACAGCGACCTCTGGGGGCTGGGTGGCATCTTGACTCAGCTTCAGCTTGTTTACAATCCTCAGCCGGCACATGGTGTCAGTTTCAACTTCTATCGACGTTACTCAGATGCAGCGCTGATGGACTACATTAAGCTAAACGGCGTATCCGCCGGGTATACCGGCACCTGGTTTAGCAAGATGCAAGCGACCATTGAAGCCTCCTTTGACGCACGTGACTATAACTCGGCATCGACGACCGAGTCAGAGTCACGCTCTGATTGGTCCATCGGGGCCAACTTCGTGCTCGATTATCGCTTCGCCTCCTGGCTTTCTTTGTCCGGATCGTTCAAACCGACATCTACGATTGCAAGCCCTAACACCTCTTTCCTCTCTAGTAATGACGCCACTGCGTTTGATGCGGATAAATACACCATCAACCAGGCGGTGTTTACGGTTGGGGTGCGCGGCGTGTACTGATGTGCGCTGCTGCTTCACCCCAGCAGCCAGCCAGCCAGATAGAATTATTTTCTATCTGGCTTTTTTAATAAAAATTATTACTCGATGACAGAGTATGTTAGGATTAAAGTTGGTACTTAATATATTGCCCACGGCACGTGGGGCGCCTGGTTTATCAGCCATGATAGCTACTTCTTTATAAGTTAGTGTCTTGCCTTTAGGAATATGAGCAACAATCTGAAAAACTTTGTCTTTAAATGTCTGCATAATTTTTTAGTACTTGAATATCTTGTGTTAGGCTATGCAACAATCCGGGATTGTATAATGCAGCAGCTGGGTGATACAACGGTAAAATATGAATTTCTCCGTAGCTAGCTTGGCCCGAAAAAACTCGGCCGTGTATTTTACTAATCGATTGCGGTGTACTGACTATTTGAAATCGTTCTAAAATATACTGCATCGAAAATCGACCTAACGTAACAATCATTCTGGGTTGAATAATCTGAATTTGTCGATCTAAAAACGGGGCGTAGAGAGCAATTTCTGCTGGCAGTGGATCGCGATTATTGGTTGGGCGATCCTTTACAATATTTGTAATATAAACATTGGCACGCTTAATGTGCGCTGAAGCGAGCAATGTATCTAACACCTTGCCAGCCGCACCTGCAAATGGCCTGCCTGTAGCAGCTTCGTTTTTGCCCGGAGCTTCGCCTACAAACATAATATTAGCAGTATGACTCCCCTCGCCAATCACTGGAAAAACCCGATTACGAATGCGCTCGATATATAATGGTGAGGTTGTTAAATGCATTACCTCTCGTTTTATCCTTTCTAATTGTTCATCGATAGACATCATAAATTTAACTGGTGGACCTGAGCGGACTTGAACCGCTTACCTCAGCAATGCGAATGCTGCGCTCTACCAGATGAGCTACAGGCCCAAGATAGTTGCACAGCAACTACACAGGCAGACCATAAAAATATGCTAGCAAAAATTTGGTAAAAAGCCAAGATGTTGTTATACTACGAATCATGAAAAAGATAAACCCCGTTTTATTTAGTGCTTCACTTTATGTAGCATTCCAACTGTTCGCTAACATTCTTTCTACTAAGATTGCTATTATGCCGTTATTCAATTTAGCCGTCGATGGTGGCACTATTATTTATCCATTTACATTTACATTGCGAGATTTTGTACATAAAACTTTAGGTAAACAGAATGCTAGGACAGTTGTCATGTTAGCGGCATTATTAAATATAATCATGGCTATTCTCTTTTTCATCATTGGCCAACTACAGCCCTACCCCACTTGGCCTCATCAGGCGGCCTATGAAGCAATTTTGTTGCCAGTTTGGCGTATTACCATTGCTTCTATTATTGCTCAAGTGATTTCTGAATTAATTGACACTGAAATATTTAGTGTGGCTTATAGGAAATTTGGAGATATATGGGGCGTGCTATTTTCTAATACCGTATCGTTAGCAATAGACAGCGTATTGTTTACCGTAATTGCTTTTGTTGGAAATTTACCTAGTAATACTTTAGCACAAATTATTATTTCTAACATTGCCATTAAATTCATACTGAGTATTATTTCTATACCAACAATTAAACTAGTGCCCACTACTGTAAAGCCTCAAGACATTTAATGTTATAGCTAGTGTTGACACGCCGCGTTTATTTTTCAAATTCCGCAATGATGCTTTTAGCTCGATTGATCCGATGCTCATCCTTCTCTATATCCGCCAACTCAATAAACCGTCGATATGCCTCAACCGCTTCTGCTTGACGATTGAGACGGTAAAGAGATTGGCCTAAACCATAGTAGGGTTGGGCATATTGTGGATCAGTACTAATCGCTTGTCGATATGCCTCAACCGCTTCTGCTTGACGATTGAGACGGTAAAGAGCGCTACCAGTATTATTCAATATCTGAATTTGTTGTCCGTATTCCGGACCAAAAACAACTACAAATTGACGTTGATCCTTCTTTGTCAAACTTAATTTCTTAGAATACTTTGAGTTGTTAATATCAAACATAATTCCTTCAGGATTAGGTTTCCGGCTAAACGCAATGATATCATCAACAGTTAAAGGCTTGCCATCTCTTCTTTTACCTTTAATCATTTTATCAGTTAAATATTCGTTGAATGAAGCGTTAAGCATATCACGCCACTCAATCTTCCCGTTGCTGGTCGCAAGGAAAAGGATAGAGTGTTTTGGCACACAGCCGACTAAATAATTCAAGCCAGCTTCTTTCATTAGCCCTCCTCCTAGCGTTGAAGCTCCCACACAGTTGATATATTGGCTTGCAACTATTTCTGAAGGATTATGTGCATAGAGAAGATAAG
>CAZZNZ010000110.1:0-3107 GCA_964655875.1 uncultured Gammaproteobacteria bacterium
TGTTAGGTATTCTGGATACGTTGAGTGAACAGTATCTCCGGGTAACTCTAGTACCACAATTTCCGCTTGTTGGATAATAGCCTGTACATGATGATCAAGAACGGCATTTTTTTTATCAAAACCAGTTACGATAAAACCAAAATCTGTCAGGCTTCGTGTTAACTCTTGTTTTATACGCTTGCCCATTTTACCTTCATCACCGATGATGCCAACATGCAAACGTTCAGGTGAAATCGATAACATCGCTACAGTATATCACGCTTCCATCCATAACCAAAACTGCTCCTTAGCTTGACCAACTAGCATTGGCATGCCGTCAATAATTTTACAGCCCTGTTGTTTTGCTACCTGTAGTAACTTAGTTGGTATTGTACCATAATTACAATCTATGACAATTTTATTGTGTAGCTTTTTTTTATTGAAAAATTGCTTAGTGCGAATTGGTGTAGCGTTGATTAAAACATCAAAATCAGTTGTAATCATTTTATCTCGTACTGAAATCATACATACTGATTTAGCGCCAGCCTGCTTCATCGCATACGCCGCTGCCTGAGCGGCACCCCCTTGGCCTAAAATTAACACTCGTTTACCACGCGCCCTTCCCTGAATCATTTTTTTTACCCCAATCCAATCGGTATTGTATCCAACCAATGTTTTTCCACGCCGTACAATAGTGTTCACTGCGCCAATAGTTTTGGCTACAGAATCAATTTTGTCTAAATATTTTTTCACATCCTGTTTATATGGCATGGTCACCGATGCACCAGAAAGATTAAAAAAATAAAAAACCCGCATCATGATTTTAATATTTTGCGTATCCCAACGCTGATACAATGCCATAATGTTTTTTTGTTTAAACCAAGTATTGTGCAACCTGGGCGATAAACTATGTTGTACCGGATGACCAATAATACCGTATAATTTTATTTTTTTTTGACTAATCAATAATTGACCGGGTGCCGCCTGACCAAAATAACTAATCCGTTGAGCTGAATGCAATCGCGTCATCATACCTAATTGCCCCATGCCAATAGCAGTAATTTTTCCGCGATACTTTTGTAATAGTTGCGCTATCATCCAATTATCTTCTACCTGATTTATCATCACTGCTATTTTGTTCACGCCTTGTTTAACTAAACGATTTAGTTGCTGAAAGGATGGTGTGATTTTAAAATGATGATAGGAGATAATTAATTTTGTTTTTATATTATGGTTTTTAAAATACCTTAATAATTTTTTATTTTTATAATCTAAATCAACGTATTGCACCTTTAAATCAAGCGCTTGCTGTAATAATTGTTGATCTTGGTTTTTAATAGTTACGATGACTGGCTTGGTACATTTTTCTACCAATTTCTGTAATGAAAAATGCTGATACACATCGGTACGTAATTCTAATAACTCTGCGTTAGTGCGATTTGCTGCTGCAATTTGGTTAGGTTGAGTAATTACCAGGGCAGTTTTCATACGCGTAATACCATATCAGCTACTTGATAATATTTCTGCTTGCGTTTTTGCCATAACACGCTAACATTCCCTAAACTTGGGCGCTGATACGATTGTTGTAACCGTTGTTTAATTATGCGCAGTGATGCTGTGAGTAAAATGCAATAATGCGTTTTGAGTAATGTGTAATTACGCTGATCCATGAACGTACCTCCGCCAGTGGCAATAACCGTGTTGTGTAATTTGGCACAACGCTGCGTTACTTGATATTCTAAGTGACGAAAATAATTCCAGCCATGTTGCTGTACAATTTCTGTAACCAATGCCTTAGCACTTTGCTCAATGAGCTGATCGGTATCCACGAATTGCATCCCCCACTGTTTAGCTAGTTGCTTGCCCAAAGTAGTTTTACCAACGCCGCGCATACCGGTTAACACTACATTGGCTTGCGAAATTGTTTTGTAATCTTGCCAAAAACTTGGATAGCTTTTTGAAACACATGCAGAGTCATCCATCGGCAATCCTAAAATTCCAAACGCCATAGCGATGCGGTGATCATGAAACGTTTTGATTTTGGCTCGTTTAAATCTACCACCCGTACCATGAATGGTAATACTATCTTTGGTAATACTATTCTTAATTTGTAGTTTTGTAAGATTTTCATGCAGCGCTTGTAGCCGATTACTTTCTTTATAAGCAAGCTGCGCAATATTGTTGATTACAATTTTTGTATTAGTAAATATAGCCGTAATCGCTAAACTCATGACGCTATCGGGCATACCGCCTAAATCAAAAACATTTTTACCGCGCTGTAGCTGACGCAACAATTTCGTGTACTGAAAATCTGGTTGCAATGATTGCGTTGGCCAGTTGGTAAAAGTGATCTTAGAACCCGAAATACAATTATACGTTAACCAATATGTAGCCGCACTAGCATCGGGCTCGACGATATAGTCATGCCCCTGGCCAGCAAACTGTCGTATTATGGCTTGCGTCATAGCCACATAGCCTTTCGATACCAGCTGACGTGATACGTGTTGCATTGTACCAGCTAACAATTGGCCCGACACGGTTTGACTGGTTGGCGCGGCTGTTTGTAAACGTCGGTATAATTGTTTAGAACCAACTAGTTGTGCGCCAACTGGTATCAGCTCACTCAAAAACCGCCAGTTGGCTCCAGAATCGCCTACATTGATAGGTTGTTTAGGAACACGAAATTTCCTATTCACCCCCTGCACAATCAATTGCTGAGAGTGGTTTTGAATGCGCACACCTAGTTGCTGTAAAGCCTTAATTAAATGTAATAAGTCATCTCCATTATTTGGAGATTGTATAATCGATTGGCCTTTAGCCAAACTAGCACAAATTAACGCTCGCTGAGTTAACGATTTTGAACTAGGTAATGTAAGCGTTGCCTTAACGGGCTTGAAGAAAGCGCTTAAGACTTTGGGCCGTAATATCATAATGAATCGTAGCTTCTCCGATATATTCTGGTAAAATTAGAGTTAAATTTTGTGATTGCCGTTTTTTATCAGCACGCATGGCCTGCACGATGGCAGTGGCACGATATGGTTCAGGTAAACAAGTTGATAACTTAAAATATGCTAATAGTCCGACTAAACGATGTAATTCAGATTCTGGCATACGCGCAAAACGAGCTG
>CAZZNZ010000111.1:0-3045 GCA_964655875.1 uncultured Gammaproteobacteria bacterium
AGAAAGCTAAACACAATCACCTGCCACCACTTGCCGTTACTAGTGGGTGATAAAGCGTTCAATACAGCTTGGCGCGATAAGAAAAAAAACAAAATTACAAATACCGAGAAGAACGCTGTAATCTGCACAGTTAGGCTGCTGTTAATTTTGATATTCAGCACAAACTCTGGCAAAGCGGCTACTACCGCTAATGCCATATAGATGCTAATCATGATCGCTACGATACGATCTTTACCGAGCGATAAACCATATAGCCCGGAACCAACCACAAAAAACCCCACCAAAAATAAATCCCACGACGGCGAGGAAGTATTCAACCGTTGCATTGTAGTATCTAATCCAGTTGTAACCGGTGTAATAACGGTAGCAGAATCAATATCCACATTCGCGTTCACAGTTGAAACAGCGGTATTATCAACGGATGTAGTAGTATTAGTATTATCAATCTGTACTGTACCAGTTACTGTGCTAGTACTACTAACTATATTGGTATTGGTATGATCAATCGTGGTGGTATTTTTTTGTTTCATTGCAAATAATCATACCACTATTTATTCTGCTTGTACAATTCAATACTATATAATTTTGCTAATGAATTTCATTGGATTAATATCACTAATCATTGACTATTCAGACATTAAACAGTGGCAGAAATCACTACAAAGGTTGTTCGTCCTCTTCGAGAATATAGATGGCTCTACCATAGATTAACTACAATCCAAAAAAACCGCCGCCGCTATCCACCGGCTCATCTTTTAATTCAGCTAATTGCTTATATAATTGCTTCTCTTTTTTAGATAATTTAGTAGGAGTATGCACCTCTACAGTTATTAAGTGATCGCCGCGATCACTGTGACCTAATACTGGCACGCCTTTATTTTTTAATTTTAACACTTTACCCGATTGAATACCGGCTGGAATTTTTACCTCTACTTCACCATCTAACGTTTTTACATCAATCTTGGTACCTAAAGCGGCTTGAGAAAATGCAATGGTAGCCGTTGAGTGAATATCAGTTCCAGAGCGTTTAAAATCTTTGGATGATTTTACATTCATACGAATATATAAATCTCCAGTTTGTCCACCATAGGCAGTAGCTTCTCCTTCCCCAGTCAGGCGAATAGCTTGACCATCATCAATTCCAGCGGGAATTTTTACATTCAACTTAGTAGATTGTTTGGTAACACCGGTGCCGGTGCATTCGCTGCAAGTTTTTTCTGGCTTCTGCCCTTGACCACGACACTCTGGACACGTTACTTGCGTACGCATCGCGCCTAAAATGGTTTGCTGCACGCGTTCTACCACACCTTGGCCACCACATGTGGAACAGGTTTTAATTTTACTGCCCGGTTCCGCGCCATCGCCATGGCAATGTTTACAGCTAGTGGTTTTATACAACTCCACTTGTTTTTCCGCCCCAAAGGCGGCCTCTTTAAAATCAATGTCTAGCTTCATCTCGATATCCGAACCGCGGCTACGACGCCGGCTACGACCACCACCGAAAGCACCACCGAACATATCACCAAAAATATCCCCTAAATCAAACTCCACTCCTTGGCCGCCAAAACCACCGAAACCACCTCCGCCTTGGCGAGCTTGGCGCATAAAATCATCCCAATTCATGCCACCGCCAAAACCACCTTGTTGCGCAAAATCGGCACCAAACTGATCGTATTGTTTACGCTTTTCCGGATTACCAATAACTTGGTAAGCTTCATTAATCTCTTTAAACTTAGTTTCGTTGCCACTTTGTTTATCGGGGTGATACTGATGCGCCAGTTTCCGAAACGCCTTCTTTACCTCATCTTGCGATGCACCTTTATCAACGCCTAGTGTTTTGTAATAGTCTTTGGACATGATATTAGCAGTATAACACAATTAATATTCTTACTTATCTCCACTACGCCTCTTCCCGACCCTCCTGATTCAGGAAGATGGGATCATTTTTATTTAGAACACTCCTCCCCTGAATAAGGGGAGGAGTTGGAAGAAAGGTAGCTTATTTCTTTTCCTTAAATTCGGCTTCATCTACCACTTCACCCTCTTTAGGTTTAGCAGCATCATTCGCTGGTTTTGTATCGCCGGACTTAGCATTGGTCTTAGCCTTTTCTTGAGCTTCTTTATAGGCAATCTCGCCAATCTTTTGCGCCGCGGTGGCCAAAGCATCGGATTTAGCTTTGATATTATCTACCTCATTACCATCCATAGCTTTCTTTAAATCCTCAATTTTATCCTGAATATCCTTCACCACTTCTGGTCCCACTTTAGCGCCATGTTCCTTTACGGCTTTTTCGGTGGTATAAATCATGGTCTCGGCCAAATTCTTCACCTCAATCACCTCTTTTTTCTTCCGGTCTTCATCAGCATGCATCTCGGCATCTTTTTGCATCTTGGCAATTTCCTCTTTGCTTAAACCAGTAGACGCTTCAATCTTAATAGATTGTTCTTTGCCGGTAGCTTTATCTTTGGCTTTTACGTTTAAAATACCGTTAGCATCAATATCAAACGTTACTTCCACTTGGGGCGTCCCGCGTGGAGCAGGTGGTAAACCAGTGAGCACAAACCGACCAAGTGATTTGTTGTCACGAGCCATTTCACGCTCACCTTGTAACACATGAATTTCTACCGACGTTTGATTATCGGCCGCCGTAGAAAATACTTGGCTCTTAGAGGTTGGAATAGTAGTGTTACGGTCAATCAACGGAGTGCGCACGCCACCTAACGTTTCTAACCCTAACGTTAATGGCGTAACATCGAGCAACAACACATCTTTTACATCCCCTTGTAACACACCGGCCTGGATGGCGGCGCCAACAGCCACTACTTCATCGGGGTTCACGCCAGAATGAGGTTCTTTGCCGAAAAATTCTTTCACGGTTTTCTGCACTAACGGCATGCGAGTCATCCCGCCCACCATTACCACTTCATGAATGTCTCTGGCGTTTAAGCCAGAATCAGCTAAACATTTTCGTACTGGCTCCAATGATCGCTGCACTAACTCGCTCACTAACTCTTCCAATTTTGCCCGACTGAGAGTGAGCACTA
>CAZZNZ010000112.1:0-3037 GCA_964655875.1 uncultured Gammaproteobacteria bacterium
GACTATCGCTAATCAAACAGTGAACCTAGTATCACGCAAGGATATTCATCAACTGTTTGAACACCATGTTGTTCCCTGTTTAATTTATAAACTACTCAATCGCTTGCAAGCTAACGAACATGTATTAGATATTGGCAGTGGCGGCGGTTTTCCTGGCATGATTAATGCCATTGTGTTTCCAGATACACAGTTTGTATTGGTAGATTCTACTAAGAAAAAAGTAGCGTTTTTAGAACAAGCGATCACTCAATTAAAACTCAAAAATGTACGAGCTGTATGGAGTCGAGTAGAAGATTTGTCTAATAACCCTATGTATCAAGCCAAATTTAATCACACTACTAGCCGAGCGGTTGCCCCGTTAGAGCATTTAATCAATTGGAGTCGCCCCTTGTTAAAGCCCGGCGGTACAGTTGAAGCAATCAAAGGTGATACTGAAACACATGTAGGAAGTGCGCATCATTTACCTGAAACATTATGGTTGAATGATCAATTGCGTAGCCTCGTAATTATATCTCTAAAGCTCAATTATAGTTAAATCCCCTACTTGCAAAAATTCGTACACCCACTTAGCATCACGGTAATGAATGTTCACACAACCATGGCTCATTGGATGGCCAAAATTGTTGTGCCAATAAGCACCGTGTAAATAATAGTGGGGGCGAAACTGTAAATTGTACAATGTGTTTGGCAAGTAATACCCTGGTCCAGAATATAAATGGCTGTATAGTTTACGTTGAATATGATACTCACCTGGTGGTGTGGGTGTGCGTGATAAACCGCTGGAAATTAAAAACGTATTTACCTGATAGCCATGCTCATAAGCATATAACCGCTGTTCGCTTAGATCTACCCGCACATAACGCTCCACATCCGTTCGGCCATCGGGCGGTAATTTACTAGGCATAGCAATGATTGTATGAGCTGAATTTACGGCTATCTTCGCTCCTCCATGAAAATCATCTTCATACGCCATAAACCCAGGCATGACTTCTTTGCCATAAGCTTCAAAAAATTTAACTTGCGGACCGCCTCTGCCCGCTACAGCCACAACCACTTCATCAAATGCATCTTGATCGATTTCTCCGGCAGCCACATTCACGCCGCCAGTAAAATCATCTGAAAATGCCTTCCATTCGCCAATGATAGTTTTAGCGCTATGGTATTGATATACTTTTACCCAGGCTTGGCCTTGGCTTTGCATAGCCGTGATAATTTCACTCTCGCAACCACCGTCTACATTCCCCACCGCTACTGTTACCCCTCCACGATCACTCTCTGCAAACGGCTGCACTTGCCAACCTAGCCATTTTCCATTTCCAGAAAAAACCCGCACTTGTGGAGTTCCGCCGGGGCCATTACCCGTTACAATTTCAGCTTTGCCATCGCAATTTAAATCGCCGGCCGCTATATTTACGCCACCATGAAATTTAGCATCATAAGCATAGAATCCGTTGGTTAGTTCAACGTTACCGGATGTATCAAACACGCGCACTTGAGGACCACCGCCCTGTTGAGGGGCGGTAATAATATCTCCTTTGCCATCGCCGGTCACATCGGCAATAGCCACGTTCACTCTAGCCTTCATACTGGGATGATACGCATAAAACTGCGATAATAGAGAACCATCAGACCGAAATACTCGAACTTGAGGAATTCCCTCGATTCCAGGACCAGTAACAATTTCATCTACATTATCGATGCCTAGATCTCCGGCGGCAATAGTACCTCCGCCAATGAAGCCGCTAGCATAAGCCTCCCACTGTTTCTGTTGCTGAAAACTACCACTGGTGTTACTAAAAAAACGCACTTCTGAAGCGCGATCATATGTAGCAGCTTGTGCTATATCCATAAACACTACATTAGATACAAAAAAAATAGCTGTACCGCTAACTATTTTTAACAATGTGTTTATCAATGTGTTTATCAATGTATTTATAAGCCTTCTTTTAATTCTGAAAAATCTGCAACGTTACAAGCACCAGATACTGCCGTTAAAGCACGCGGTGAAGCGCCAGAATTCGCTACTGTCATACAAAAAATATCGCCGTTTTGATCTAGCATGTTTACACCACGATATGCAAATGGAGAAGCATACGCTCCATCACCATGACCAGAATAATATTTATTAATTTTATTATTACTTGTTACCGCCCAAAAATACGTTCCATCAAACACTATTTCTCCTTGTATAATTTCTCCTTCATTAACCCAAGGTATTGCCCTAAGCTTCGAGCCCGTTTGAGGCAATAAGCGAATAAAACCGCTTAAACGATCCACTGTACAAGCTACCCAAATATATTGACCATCAAACACGGAGCTACCAGGATCGGAACAAGAGCTATAAATATCATAAGTCTGCAGACTACCGGTGGTAGTGTTTATTTTTACCGCGCTAGCCGTGGCACCACCTTGGAGCATAACCCATAGATATTTGCCATCAAAAGTAAAGCTTTGTACTGTTTGATTATCTACATCCGGCAATGCAAATGCATCAATAGAAGGAGGAAATGTGCTATATACTATCGCTACCCTATCTGGCCCACTAAAACTATTTACTAAAGCATACACCGTATTTCCTTGATCTGAATATAAAAATTGTACAATTCTTCCTGCCACAGCATTTGGATTTTGTTCTTGTTGTAAATAAATAGTAGCACTTGAATTAGTAGACTCATACACGTTTCCAAAATTTGTACCAATTAGAAAACCTAAATCAGTGTTTATAGCTGCGGTAACAATTTCATTGCGTAAAGTGCCAGGGGAAGTAATTGTATTCACTACAGCAGGAACGCCCTCATTTTTAGGATAAAAATACACTTTTAACTCAGGTCCAGTATTACCCCAAAAATACACTCCTTGTTGCCCTCCAACCCCTCCTAGCACTAGGTTACTAACTTCGCCAACATTAGAAAGAGAATATTTTTTTAACAATTGAATATTCTGACAAATTCCTAATCTTCAAAATATTCTAACCATTGTGAATTTTCAAAATTTTGAAAATATTCTAAACTTTCAAAATATTTTAACATTCTAAATA
>CAZZNZ010000113.1:0-3020 GCA_964655875.1 uncultured Gammaproteobacteria bacterium
AGACGGACTTTACAAAACCTATATTAAGGAAGCTACCGAAGTGATTCGTAAACAGAAAGGTGATGAAGATTTTTGTGTATCGGTATTTACGGATAATTCTGGTGCGATTGCCTTTGATGATCAATATCTTGTCACTGATAAAGCTGAAACGCATAATAGCCCATCAGCGCTAGATCCGTTTGGTGGCGCAGTAACAGGAATTGTAGGAGTCAATCGGGATGCTCTAGGATTTGGCTTAGGTGCCAAACCAGTAATGAATCGTTATGGGTATTGTTTGGCTGATCCACGTGATACCACACCGTTATATCGTGGTAAAGATAAAATTCAGCCGATGTTATCACCGCGCAGAATTATGGAAGGAGTAGTGGCTGGTACGAATGCCGGTGGTAATCAATCGGGTATTCCTGGCCCACAAGGCTTTGTACATTTTGACGAGCGTTATAAAGGTAAGCCGTTAGTATTTGTAGGTACGGTGGGGTTAATTCCACGCCAAGTTAATGGTAAATCGAGTCATAGTAAACAAGCTCAGTCGAATGATTATATCGTGGTGATTGGTGGTCGCGTGGGCCAAGATGGTATTCATGGTGCTACGTTTTCTTCCGAAGCCATGAGTTCTGGTAGTCCAGCTACGGCTGTACAAATTGGTGATCCTATCACTCAAAAAAAATTACTCGATGCTGTCTTGAATGATGCCCGCGATGCTGGTTTGTATAATAGCATTACCGATAACGGTGCCGGCGGTATTTCTTGTTCGGTGGCCGAAATGGCCAAAGAGTCCAATGGTTGTGAAGTACAGCTCGATGCCGTTCCGCTGAAGTATCCCGGGTTAGCACCGTGGCAAATTTGGGTGTCCGAATCCCAGGAACGCATGACGTTAGCGGTGCCGCCACAGCATTGGTCAAAGTTTAAAGCGGTGATGGATAGCCGCGGCGTAGAAGCTACTGTGATTGGTACGTTTAACAACTCTGGCCACTGCGTGGTGAATTATGCCGGTAAAACCATCATGGATATTGAGATGGATTTTCTGCATGATGGTTTACCTCCTCGACCAATGCATAGCACTTACACTAAACCTAGCCATGATGAACCTAATTTGTCGGATGAACAGGATTATACAGATTCGTTAGTGATGATGATAGGACGATTAAATATTGCTAGCTGGGAATTTATTTCGATGCAGTACGATCACGAAGTGCAAGGTGGATCTGTAATTAAACCAGTACAAGGTCGTGGTCGAGTGAATGGTGATGCCACAGTGTTACGTCCTGTGTTGAGTTCACAGAAGGGAATTGTAACGTCACAGGGCATTAATCCTATCTACAGTGATATTGATACTTATCACATGGCGGCTTGTGCGATTGATACCGCTGTGCGTAATGCCGTAACGGTTGGCGCTAATCCAGATTATTTAGCTTTAATGGATAATTTTTGTTGGTGTAGTTCCAATGAACCAGAACGGTTAGGTCAACTTAAGGCGGCGGTGAAAGCTTGTTACGATTATGCCGTAGCGTATGGTACGCCGTTTATTTCTGGTAAAGATAGCATGTTCAATGATTTTAAAGGCTTCGATGCTAATAATAATCCGGTAAAAATTTCCATTCCACCCACCTTGCTCATTTCTAGTTTAGGCGTGGTTGATAATGCATTAAATACGGTATCATTGGATACTAAACAGGCCGGAGATCTTGTATATGTGTTAGGCGAAACTCATGCAGAACTTGGTGCTTCGGAATATTATGCGATGTACAATGTGATCGGAAATTCTGTACCACAAGTTGATGCCAAAAAAAATTTGGAACTCTATCGTCAGTACTATCAAGCGGTCCAGCAAGGCTTAGTTGCTTCAGCGCAAAGCGTGCATCGTGGCGGATTAGTGGTAGCGTTAGTGAAGATGGCAATGGGTGGTACATTAGGGATGCGGCTTAGTCTTAATAACTTAATGGGCAACGCTCAACGTGTTGATGAAAAGCTTTACTCCGAAAGCCAAGGTAGAATAGTAGTAACAGTGAATCCAACTAAGCAAGCAGAGTTTGAAAGTAGGTTCGCTGGTAAATTTAGTAAGCTTGGTATAGTTACAGCCGATGAAACATTTGCGATTGATACGGTGATCAATACAAAATTAGTGACGCTACACCAATCTTATAAAGCAACTTTAAAGAACTACTAATATGATGACTAAACCAAAAGTATTAGTGCTCACCGGTTATGGTTTAAATACCGAACAAGAAACCAAATATAGTTTTGAATGTGCTGGGGCGCAGGCCGCAATTGTGCATGTGAATGATGTGATTAATAAAACTCATCTATTTAAGCAATATCAAATCGTAGCGTTTACTGGAGGGTTTTCTTATGGCGATGATACCGGTTCTGGAAATGCGTTAGCGAACCGTATTCGCAATCATGTCTGGGGTCAGTTACAAGAGTTTATTACCGGAGATGGCTTGGTGATTGCTATTTGTAACGGTTTCCAGGTAGTCACTAATTTAGGATTAATGCCCGCGCTCGATAAAAAATATGGCGAGAAACAAGTAGCGTTATTGCATAACACTAATGCTCGTTATACTGTCCGTTGGGTAGATTTAGAATGTTCTGGCACTAGTCCGTGGGTAAAAGGCATTAAGCAATTACCATTGCCGATTGCGCACGGTGAAGGCAATTTTTATACTGAATCCGACGTACTACAACAATTAAAAGATCAGAATTTAATCGCTGCTCGCTATGTAGCCGGAGAGATGTGTCAGTACCAAAACTTGCCGGCTAATCCCAACGGATCAATGGATAATATTGCGGCCATTACGGATGTCACCGGTCGGTTTTTAGGGATGATGCCGCATCCTGAACGGGGATTAGATTTTACCACCTTACCGAATTGGCCACTCTTAAAAGAGCAATATTTACGGACAGGTAAGGCGTTACCGAAGTATACGTCATCGTTCCAGTTATTTAAGAATGGGGTTGAATATTTCGCATGATGCGTGTTGTTGCTCTCATGTCTGGTAGTGGTTCCAATGTGCGCAAAT
>CAZZNZ010000114.1:0-3016 GCA_964655875.1 uncultured Gammaproteobacteria bacterium
TGATTAGCTAAATCTTGTTTTGTCCTCATTACATCTGATTCTGGTTTATCAATTTTATTAATAGCCACTAAAAATGGCAATTTAGCCGCCTCAATAATACGAAAAGCTTCAACCGTCTGGGGCTTGACGCCATCATCGGCCGCTACTACCAATACGGCTAAATCAGCAATATTGGCGCCACGAGAGCGCATAGCAGTGAAAGCTTCGTGGCCGGGGGTATCAATAAACGTAATGATCTTACCCCTATGCTCAATAGTATAGGCGCCTATACTTTGGGTAATACCGCCAGCTTCTTGACTCACAATATCCGTTTTACGGACGGCATCGAGCAGCTTAGTTTTACCGTGATCAACATGACCCATGACTACAATAACAGGGGGGCGGTTAATCAAGACGCTGGCTTGGTCGGCATCTAAAGCAGACTGTAATTTTTCTTCACGTTCCGCATTAGTTTTATTATCAGCTTGTTTTGTATCGGATAAGGTTACTTTATAGCCAATGTCTTCAGAAACAATTGACACAGTTTCAAAATCAAGATTCTGATTAATCGTGGCCATGATGCCGTTTTTCACCAATAGCGCGATTACTTCTGTGACTGGCTTGTGTAACAATTCAGCAAATTGCTTAGTGGTGATAGGGTTGGTAACCTCCAGGATTCGATTTGATCCGGTGCCAGTTGAAGTTGTGGGTTGACTCGAAACTTTTTCGTGACGAAATAAACTTTGTTGCCTACCTTGTTTACGGAAATGTTTAATGGCCGTAATTAGCTTTACAGCGATGCGATCATCAATTTTAATAGCATGCTCTCCCACAGCAAATCCAAGCTGATTTACTAGCGGAAAGAACTCTTCCTTGGTCATTTTTAGCTCACGGACAATTTCGGTAACATTCATAGGCAGTTACTCTAACGATTTTAGGCGGTTCTGTCAACGCAGATATCGAATTTATCGAATTAGGCGATTTTTTCCAACTATTATTTTTAATTGTCCAACCTTCAATGTTACGATAAAAGGGGTTTTTAGTTTAATTTCATTATCAATTATAGCAGTAACAGGCTGATCAGTGTGAGTTAAGCTGATTTTTGAAGCTGGTAAAGTAGTGGACAATAACGCCCTAAAACCGTGAGAAAATAAAGCAGTCTTTGTTTTATAGGGCTTAAGTTGTAGTTGTAATTTAGTATGTTGGTTGTAGTGTTCAGCGGAATTAGGCGGTGCAATAATACTACCAAAATTTTCAATCGTTAAATGTAAATCATCTACTTGATTAGTAACGGTATATTGATCATCGCAATTCACAACAACGGTGTTAGCATGTTCTATTATCAAGCTACCTAAAAAATAACTTTGACTTGCTTTTGCCAAATTCAATGATGTGACAATGCGACGAGATAAAACATCACAGGCGGATAGACTATCGCCTAAACCAAAAATAGTTCCTAGTACAGAAGTTCGTGGAAATGGAATGTAGCCCAACACTACATTGTGCGGCGCAACAATATTTAGTACTCGAATAAACGTAGAATCATTGCCTACTACCACAATGGTGTGAGCTTCATGCTTAATACCATCTTCTAATAATTCTTTCATGTTGCGCAGTGGTGTTAATTTTTCCACTCGGCCGTTAATGCCCAACTCAACAATACGGCCTTCGATAGCATTGAGAATGGCACTATGTCCTTTGTCGGTTACAAAGGCGTCATAGAAGTAAAAGAACATAGCGTGTAATTAATTAGTTCTTTAGCTCACTAGATTGTTCAATACCGGCAGTACATTGACCTTGAATGACTGCACCAACTTCAATGGCGATAGTTTTGGCGGCAACATCTCCAAAAATTTTCCCGCTACTTTTAATTTGTAATTGGCCCTGACAAATAACATTGCCATGAATTTCTCCGGCCACAGTTAAATTATTAGCAGTTACGTTAGCAGTAATATTGGCTGTATTTTTTACCACAACATCACTAGTGGTTTTAATCGTTCCAACTATATTGCCATGGACCAGTAAATCACCGGTACCAGAAATGGTACCTTCAATTTTAATGCCCTCACCAAATACGGTTGATGTATTATCCTGATCAGACTCCCCCCTTGTCGTCGTAAACATTTTTGCCATATGAATAAAAGCGATGAAAAAATTAATTGTTTATAGTGTTAAGATTATAGTAGAACATGTTCGCTGTCTACACCTTGGGAAAATTTTTGTAATAGTGTACAATAATACTTACAAAATATGCTTGAAAAGATTAAAAACGACCTGTATTTATTTTTTAGCCTGTTTACGGTTTTAACCGGGATATTAGTAGGGGTGTTTGCATATGATCTAAAACACCCGTTTATTAATGAAGCAGCCAAACAATTGTTTAACTTTTTGCTAAATTAATTATTTTTAGACTCATAAAAAAGTTTAATAATAGGCAAAAGCCCTTGTAGCTCAACGGATAGAGCAGGCCCGTCCTAAGGGTAAGATATGGGTTCAATTCCTATCGAGGGCACTAAAATTGTTAAATTGTTGTATTTATTCAAATATGTTATGGGCTATAAGAATAAATGTTCCGCATGCTTTATTGTTTGATTGAGAGTATTTTGACGAGATGAAAAAATCTGTTATACTCTCCTTACTCGATGGTAATTTAAGCAACCCAATCCCCACTTTAATTTACGGGCCCTTAGCTCAGTTGGTAGAGCGCTCCCATGGCATGGGAGAGGTCAGGAGTTCGAATCTCCTAGGGTCCACTACAATTAGCTTTATTATTAAAAAGTTCCACGTGGAACTTTTTGTATAAATTATTAAAACAATTCCTAAAAATGTTAAATTAATGGCCGTAACTAAAGGTCGATCAGTTGAGCAAATTCAATCTATTATTAAACAGTACAACCCAGCGTTTATTGGTGAAAGTCGCTGGCAAGAAGCTAAATTAAAATTACCATCTTTATTTTTAAATATACCAAAACATTTTATTGGCCATGTTCAATCTAATAAACTTAAAAACATTATAGCGAATTTTGATTGTATAGAG
>CAZZNZ010000115.1:0-2981 GCA_964655875.1 uncultured Gammaproteobacteria bacterium
CAGTGATAGCAAATCAATTAGGCACAGCCACTACTTTAGCTGCTAAATTTTGATACATTTCGCCCAGTGAAGCATATTTTCCGCCTACCACTGGCACATCAGCAATCGTAAGATCTTTAAACCATAAAATGAGAGGTTGCGTCATAGTCAATCAATAAATAAATGGTTAAAATAAGCAAAGGTATTATAACGTAATACTTATTTTTGGCAACTCAAACCTTATGTAGTTTTACCATGTTATCCCCATAGCTCTGCTTAACTGGATGACCAGTTACTAGCACTACAATTTGGCCAGCTTTAACAACATGGCGTTGTTTTAATGCCTGAATCGATCGCTGAATAAGCTGATCTAGAGTGCTACAAGTACTAACTATGTCTGCATACACTCCCCAGGTTAGGGTGAGTTGCCGACGTGTACGTTCATGATTAGTAAGCGCCACAATTAACATTTCAGGACGATGCCGAGCAATGAACCTAGCCGATCGTCCCGTAAGCGAATTCACCACAATTGCCTTCACTCCATCGTGCTGTGCTAAATCATACGCTGCCACGGAAATAGCATCTTCTGTAGTTAGAGTAGCTAATTTTAAATAATGTGCTGGCACGTTATCATACTTGGACGCCTCGGTTTCTTTAATAATCTTAGACATCATTTTTACCGCTTCTACTGGATACTTACCGAAGGCTGATTCGGCAGACAACATCACCGCATCAGCATGATCAATAACCGCATTGGCTACATCAGACACTTCTGCCCTGGTTGGCCGAGCATTAATCGTCATAGATTCCAACATTTGTGTAGCTACAATCACTGGTTTACCAACCCGTAAACATTGCTGAATCATATCTTTTTGTAATAGTGGCACATCGGCTGCTGGAATCTCAATACCTAAATCACCACGTGCTATCATTACTCCGTCGGTTACTGCTAAAATCTCCGCAAAATTGTGCACAGCTTCTTTCCGTTCAATCTTCGCAATAATCTGTACTGGCTTTTTACCTATTAATTTGCGTAATTGTAAAATGTCTTTAGCATCTTTCACGAATGATAACGCCACAAAATCAATGCCGTTTTTTAACCCAAAAGCTAAATCCTCTTTATCTTTATCAGTAATCACCCCTACAATAATATTAGCTCCGGGAATATTAATGCCTTTATGAGAAAATACAATTCCAGCTCGTGCTACTGTACCATAAATGAGATGATCCTTAATGTGCGTAACAACAATGTCAATTAATCCATCATTAATTAATACATGTTGGCCTGGTGTACAAAATTTATATAGTTGCGGATAATCAATGGGAATAATTTTGTCCTGACTAGTAGTAAGTAATTTGTAATTAATAAATTTTGTTGGCACCAATACTACTAGCTCTTTACGAACCAGCTCAATGCCATCGCGATGCACTGCTCCTACACGAATACGTGGCCCTTGTAAATCCTGCATAATACCCACTACGTGTTTCATTTTGACTGCCGCCGCACGAATAGTACGAATCAACGCAGCATGATCTGAATACGAACCATGTGAAAAATTTAACCGAGCCACATTCATGCCATGACTGATCATTTGTTCTACTACTTTCGGTTTGGCCGAAGCTGGCCCCATCGTACAAACAATTTTGGTACGTTTCATAGGTTACATGACAGCATAAACAAAATTAATTCACCCGCTCAACATAATCCCCACTCTCGGTATTAATTCGAATCATCTCGCCTGCTTTAATGAACAGCGGCACAGCTACTTCATAGCCAGTTTCTAATTTAACACGTTTGGTAGCATTAGAAGCGGAATCTCCTTTTACTCCAGGCGGAGCTTCGGTAACCTTAAGGTCCACTTTTGGTGGTAAAGAGATAGCTACTGGTTTATCGTTAAAATTAAGCACATCTACATCTTCACCTTCACGCACAAAATTAGAAATATCACCAATTTGTTCGCGTTCAAAACCAAACTGTTCGTAACTAGCATTATCCATAAAATGGAAGGTATTATCTTCACGATACATAAAATTAGCTTTACCACGACCAAGATTAGCCTCATCAATTTTATCACCTGGCTTAAAGCTTTTTTCTAACACCTGGCCAGTAATTAAATTACGAAGTTTGGTGCGCTTTACTGGTTTACGTTGAGCCGTGCGCATAAAATCAGCCCACACTACTTGGTAGGGCGCTCCATCAATATCAAGCACTTTGCCAAGTCGCACATCATTCATGGTTAACATAATGTAGTAAGGAATAGTTAATTAACGACGGGTATAAGGCAGTAAAGCCATAAAACGAGCCCGTTTCACCGCTTGTGTGAGTTGACGTTGAATTTTAGCACTCACGCCAATGCGTTTAGCTGATAAAATTTTGGCATAATTTGAAATCACACGACGTAATAACGGTAAATTTTTGTAATTAATCTGGTCTGGAATTACAACTAATGGATCACGTTGTACTTTTGATTTATGAAGATTCTTTTGCATATAACAAGGAAAATTATCAATGATTTATATTCTTATCGCCTGAATAGACGAGAATAGGATGTATTAAAATGGAATATCTTCGACACTAATTTCTTCGCTTGATGTACTAGCTATCGGTTCTGGAGCGGTCATCGCCGGAGCTGGAGTACTACCATTAGCGCTACTACTTTTACTATCAAGCATGATCATGTTATCTAGCACAATTTCGGTACGATATTTTTTTACACCTTGGGGATCATTCCATGATCGAGTTTCTAGCCGACCCTCCGCATAGATTTTTGAACCTTTCTTTACATATTGCTGAATAATTTCAGCTAATTTTCGCCAAGCAACAATATTATGAAACTCCCCTTTCTCTTGACGTTGACCAGATTGATCGGTCCACTGACGATTAGTAGCCATGGAAAATGTTGCAACGGATTGACCAGATGGAATGGTACGCACCTCGGGATCTTTGATAACGCGACCAATTAACATTACTTTGTTTAAATCCATATGTTTATATTAGAGAC
>CAZZNZ010000116.1:0-2980 GCA_964655875.1 uncultured Gammaproteobacteria bacterium
TGGGCGATGGCTCGCCCATTCGTTACGACGACTATGCCGTCGTCGATTTTCAAATACCACGTAGCCAGCTCCAGCTGGCTCTTCATATTGCGGGACATGAAAATAATAATGGGGGTCGGTGACCCCCCATTATTATTATTATTATTATTCGACACAATCGGGGGAGAGACAACTCCCCCGACGGTCGTACAAGAACAAAAAAGAAAAGAAAAAACAAAAACAAAAACAAAAACAAAAAAAGACATTGAGCTCTTCATGAGAGCTCCTTTCATTGCAAACCGCCTCCTCTGGAGTGCCGGTTTGCTCTAGAAATTAAACTCTCTCCTATAGACTGGCAACATCGCCAATACTTAGGAATGAGAGCTTAAATCGTGGTGAACTGTAGTGCACCACGGATTTAAAAATGATATAGGATGATCTTTTTTTTTAAATCCGTGGTGTCTACAAACATCACACTTTGCTTTCTTTTATTTCAAAATCTAAATTGTCAATGTTCTAACCATGTTTTACTAAAACTAGCTAAATTTTGAGATAAAAATCCTCTCAAAATTTAGTGTCTCAATATACACTAAAATTAGTGAATTGTCAAGGGGTACGTAATGGTTCAAGAAATTTGACACCACTTTCCATAAGTGTTATATTTCAAGCATATTTAATTTTTATTTTTTCACCTAAAGGGGGTGAATAATTACATCCATGAGTGCCATTACCGTTCAAAAAAACAATGAAGGGGAGTCAAATGAAAGTTTGATTCGTCGTTTTACTCGTAAAGTGCAATCCAGCCGCAAATTAATTGTGGTAAAACAGAAACAATATCGTCAAGATATAAAAAGTCGTCGGCTACGTCGCCGCAGCGCTATTCAACGCAATAAAACGCGTGAAGCTAATGAATTATTACGTAAACAAGGTAAATTACCCGATGATAAAGATCACAAAACCAAACATAAAGCATGAGTTTAACACAATTGGTTCAACAAGATTTAGTGCAAGCTTTAAAGCAGAAGGATAGAGCTGCTAGTGTGGCCTTGCGCAGTTTTAAGGCAGCTTTACAGAAAGCAGCAATTGATGCGCGAGCTGATTTAACGTTCGAACAAGAATTAAAGGTATTAAAAACAGAATTAAAACAGCGTCAAGATGCTATTGCTGAATATATCGCTGGTAAACGTCAAGATTTAGTTGCTAAAGAACAATTCGAATTAACGGTGTTGCAGCGTTATCAGCCAGCTCAATTATCTGAAGCGGAATTAGCTAATAAAATTTCCGCTGTCGTTGCTGCTAGTAGTGTAAAAGACTTCGGACCATTAATGAAACAAGCCATGCAAGCGGTGCAAGGAAAAGCTGATGGCAAACAAGTACAAACGATTCTCAAACAACTTTTAGCTCAACAATAAGTGTGAAACGCATCACTAAGTTAGTTCTGTCCGTGCTCTGCTGCGAAGCGATGCTCCTACCGCAGTTTGTGCTTGCTGTGGACAGTGCTAATACGGTGAATTTAGAATACGGGAATGATTTGATTTTAGGCGAAGCCACGCCAGTAGATATTGCGGTAACAGTGATTAATTGGACGCTAGGTGTTTTGGCGTTGATTGGAACGGGAGTAATCGTTTGGGGAGGGGTAACTTGGTTGTTATCAGGTGGCTCGGAAGAAAAAATTGAGCGTGCTAAAGTGATTATTCGGAATGGGGTGATTGGTTTGGTGATTGTGCTAGCTTCGTGGGGAATTGCTACCTACATTATTAATACGTTACTTGATATTACTAATGCACAGAGTTCGTCTAATAAAAGTGGCATATCTCCTGGTGGCGGCATAGGTTCAGGAATGGTATTAGCGATTAATCATACTAATCCAGGCAATCAAGATGAAAGTGTTCCATTGTGTTATGCTATTGCAATTACGTTTAGTGATTCATTAGTTACGAATAGTGTTACTTTAGATACCTTTAAAACTACGATTAGTAATGGTGCTGCCGAGGGTGCGAGTTGTACCGAGGGCAAGCAGTGTGCTTCTGGTGTTTGTACTGCAAATGCTTGTGTTGGTAAACAATTACCAGGAACATTTAATTTTTCAGAAAATAAAAAATCGGCAGTGTTCTATCCGGATATGGATTATTATCCTAACACTCAATACCATGTAGATATCAGTACTGGTACTAATGGTGTGCAAGGTATCGATGGTAGTTCACAAGTGCAGATTTACTTGCCCGCTAATGCTAATAACAGTAAATTTGATTTTATTACAGGTGAAACTACCGACGATGTTCCGCCTACAGTTGATGTAGTAGATGTTACACCGTATCCAGCAGATCGTTCTACCGATATTTGTTTAAATCCAACAATTCAAGCATCATTTTCGGAAAGTATTGATCCTACCACACCCACCGATACCAATGTTTGGTTGTATCAATATCAAGATAGCCAGGCACCAGTGGATCAGATTGATGTGACGGATATTAAAATGACTAGTATTGGTGGAAATTCTGATGATACAATTGTTACTGGACCAGAGGAACAACTTATTGCCAACACTACCTACGGGCTAAGTTTATATAGTGGCCAAGGTGGCGCTAAAAATACTGGAGCGATTGCTGATATGTGTGGCAATCCACTAGACGGTAACTATAATGGTCAAGCTGAAGGTTCAGCTATCGATGATTTTGCCGATCCAAATCATGCTAGTTTTGCCGTGGAGCATGGTTATGACTATCCCTGGACTTGGACTACCGGTACTCAAGAATTTTGTACCCCTCTAATTGAAAATATTACGCAAACCGGCTCTTATTATAGTGAGGATATTGGTACTAAGCCTGGTGAAGCTGATAGTGCGGATAGTGATCAAGTTACTATCACGGGTAAAAATCTTGATCCATTCGTGGATATTGTGTTTAATCGCGATGTTTCCGCTGCGTTGGGCCAGAATTGTTTTGATGCTAATTACGATACTAAATCTAGTTGTTTTATTAGTAACAATGGTAGTAATAGT
>CAZZNZ010000117.1:0-2977 GCA_964655875.1 uncultured Gammaproteobacteria bacterium
TACCGCTATACATAAAACTACTAAACAGACGCAACGTCTCACCAGTTTTGATTCACCGTTGTGGAATGATATTCATTACATGATTGACAGAGAGCCTTAATTTTAGTATGATCTTGACTGATGATTGCTCTACCGCTAGTTACGCAACCTAATACTATTCTTCATTCTCCTTCGGTGGATCTTAATTTAAAGAATGCTCAGCATTATCAAGAATTAGGCGCGCAAATGGTGGCCACTATGCTAAAAAGTAATGGCATTGGTTTGGCCGCTCCACAAATCGGTAAAAATATTAATCTTTTTGTGATCCACAAAGATATTGCAGGTACAGATGAGCATCTTGTATTGTGTAATCCTGTAATTATGTTTAAATCCGCTAAGCTTAATGTAATGGAAGAAGGGTGTTTATCTTGTCCAAAACTGTATTGTGATATAGCTAGACCTGAAAAAGTGAGAGTGAAAGTATATACATTAACTGGTGAAAAATTATTGTATAAAGCTAAAGGTATGTTAGCTAAGGTGTTTCAACATGAAATTGACCATTTACGCGGGAAATTAATTATCGATGACTAAGATTACTTTTTTTGGCTCTGGCCCCTGGGCCGAGACCACTCGTCAACAGATAGCACAACAATCAAACTATCAATTAGTGGATACGGGAGCGGATATTGGAATTGTGGTACATTATGGTAAAATTTTATCAATTCAAGAGTTACAGGCTTTTCCACGCGGTGTATTGAATATTCACCCATCATTATTACCGGCTTGGCGTGGACCAGCTCCGTTACAAGCCGCCATATTAAATGGCGATGCTAATGTTGGTGTAAGTGTAATGATGTTAGACCAACATATGGATACCGGTCCAATTTTAGCTCAACAAACGGTTCCTTTACCTCCAACCGCTATAGCGCATCAGTTTTATCCGGAATTGTTTCAACTAGGAACAAAATTATTACTAGCAAGTTTGCCAAGATACATTCAAGGCACCTTATCTCCAGTTCCACAAATTACTACTGGCGTCAGCTACTCTCATATTATTAAACGCATTGATGGTCAAATTACACGCAATGACAGCGCCATAATGATTGATCGTAAATTTCGAGCTTATCATCCCTGGCCAGGGATTTATTGTATTTGGCGAGGACAACGCATTAAATTCACTGCCGTAGCCTTAACAGCTACTGGCCAACTAGATATTCAAATGGTCCAGCCTAGCGGAAAAAAACCAATGCCGTATACCGCATTTTTACGTGGCTATAGTCAGTTTAGTTTAGCTGATTTATAATACTATTATGAATGGCAGTATAATTATCCCGGCTTATAATGAGGAGAGGTATCTTCCTCACTGCCTAAGTACTTTAATGGCTGAGATTAGACGTAATCCCCAACATCAATTTGAGGTTATTGTGGTAGACAATGCTAGCACAGACAAAACAGCAACTATTGCAAAAAGTTATGATGGTGTAAAGTTAGTAACGGAATCGAATAAAGGATTAGTTCGAGCTCGTCAAGCTGGATTTTTAGCAGCCACCGGAGATATTTTAGTGAATATAGATGCAGATACTATGGTGCCTGCAGGTTGGTTAGGACAATTAGTGAACGAATTTGAAACAAATCCAAATTTAGTAGCCTTGAGTGGTCCGCAGCGACATTATGATTTACCAACCTACCTCACTATTTGTGTAAGGATATTTTATGGCCTAGGATACTTAGTGTATTTAATGAATCGGTTTGTTTTTCAAATTAGTTCTTTAGTGCAGGGTGGAAATTTTGTAATTAAACGGTCTGTATTAGAAGCAATTGGAGGTTATAATACGACAGAATTTGATTTTTATGGTGAAGATGCTGATTTAGCACGTAGACTATTTCAAGTTGGTGATGTAAAGTTCACTCCGCATTTTTTTATTTATGCTTCCGGACGTAGATTGGTTGGCGAAGGTATTCTTACAATGGGTTTACGCTATGCCATAAATTATTTATGGGTGGTTATTTTTAAAAAACCGTTTAATCACACTTACAGTGATATTCGTATTCCTGCCCTTCCTAGCACTAAAGAATTTATTACTCAAAGATTATTAAGACGGTTTGCGCGCTTTTTCGGTAATGTAGAACCCCAAATATTTACCCAACATCAAACGCGTTTGCGCCTCAATAGCCGGAAAGGCTCCAAATATAATCATGGAAACTGGCAATAAAGCCCATTGTAATAGCATCATAATATATTTGATAGGTTTATAGTGCTGTGGGCGTTTTGGTAGAATAATAGTGCCTAGAATAACCGCTAACACTAATCCAGCATCAGCAATTGTGAGCAATGTTTGCAATATAATAGGTGCGTTAGCTGCGATCACTGAGGTGTTGGATTCGGCTTGTAAAATATGTAGCGGCAAATAACCCAAAATAAAAATTAATAATGGTGTTGTACCCCAAGCCCACATGCCTTCTATTTGGTTCAATAAATGATACAAACGTTTTGTTAAAGGTATGGTAGAATTTTTCCAAAAAAACCACAGCATATAAGGAATATTCTCACTTCCCCAAGCCCAACGTCGTTGTTGACGATAAAGGTTTTTTAAACTCTCCCACCAATTATTGGATAGCACTGTGTCCATGTACACCGGCATATGTAATGGAATTACTCGATAATTACCATTATAATGTAAGAAACATTGTAAAAAAATACGTGAATCGTCGGATACAGCATCGCGTTCCCACCAACCCACATCTACAAGAGCACGCCACGGCATGCTATGTGAAGAGAATGTAAATAAACGTTCTGGCCTAACCTGTTCAGACATTAACCAAAATGTGGTACCGGTAGCCGCAACACGCATAATGGCCGGTGCATCCCAGATATTGTTATGGAACATGGGAATGGGTTGATAGCTCGCTTTAGTTGGCTCAGGTTGAGCACAATAAACAGCAGTTAAATATGAAAAATACTGAGGCTCAATACAGGTATCAACATCAAACACGGATA
>CAZZNZ010000118.1:0-2937 GCA_964655875.1 uncultured Gammaproteobacteria bacterium
AATACCACGTGCAGCGGATAAATAATTAATGCGAATGCGATTATTATCTGCTGCTGCACGATAATCTACTCCTTGCACGATTTGGAAATAAAATAATCGTATGAACAGCGTTATTAAGCCAATGAACAAAACTGCTAACAAAGAATAGGATTTAAAACGCGCAACCGGTTCTGTTAAAAAATCGACCTTCGCTGAGACAGACGGCGCGTCAAAATCGACTAATCGTTTAGCATACCTAGTGTCAATACGACCATCTTTAATAGAAGAATCGATATATGGATTAAACAGATCTCTCATGACGATAATGTGTTAGCAATACAGTAACAAGTACGATGCACCCATACCACAATAGTTGTTGATGCCAATCAACCTGACTAGTAATTAAATGTTCTTTGATAGAATATTCTGTTTGTCGAAATGACCAAATAAGGTAATGCAATCCAAAAAAACCAATCATTATAATTGCGTTAGTAATCATAATAATTAAACTATAATGTAATAATGTAAATTGCTTTAGCCAGGTATATCGCAATACTTGAATAATTACTGCTAAGCTTGTTAAGCAAATTAAATATATTCCAAATGGACTAGGACTAAATAAATCCACCATAATCCCCTGTAGCATAGCAATGCGCAATGCTTTTGCTAGTGACCAAGTTAAACTAAAGATAGTAACAATAATTATGCTTGCGCAAATACCATAACTATGTGGTAACCAGATTGCAACCGACAAATCAAAAACTGTAGAAATCACCAATAACAATCCTAGCGCTAAATAACCTAGCAATTTCATGACTGCGAAATAATCACCGATACAATAGCATCGGAATCATAATGAATAATAGGCGCAATCATTGCGCTTTTAAATAGTTCACTAGATTGATCGTTAATACTTTGTATCGTACCAACAATTAATCCCTCAGGAATTAAACGGTCCTGTTTAGAAATAACCACATCGCCTATTGCTAAATTTTGCTCTTTTAATATATATTCCAATATCATACCCGTACCAAACGCACCGCTGAGTAATCCGGAAGTTTTACTATTATTAATCACCATTGCTTGAACTTTAACATAACCATTCATTAATAAATTTACTTCTGAATAATTATCTGCAACCTCATAGACGATGCCAATTAAAACACCGTCATTATAAACAATTGGACTTCCCACTTGTACGCCTTGATCTGCCCCTTGATTGATGGTTAGACTTTGTATTGTATCATTCTGACCAACACGTGAAATAATTTTAGCTGGAATAAATTGGTATTGTTTATCCTCAGCAAAATTGAGTTGATTTTGATAATCTTTATATTGCTCTAATTGTGTTTGTAATTGATAATTTTGTTGCGCCAATTGTGCCAATTGCGTTTTTAAATTACTGTTTTCTGTTATTAATGCGTCTGGTGTAGTATAGTATAATGGCGCAAATTGATTAATAAATTGATAACTAGTAGTTTGCATGGGCTGGACGACCCAGCCTGTAAAGTGTTGTATGAAGTTTAGCCAACCAAATTGATTAGCAATAATTAACCCAAAAATAACGGCACCGCTTACTAGCAATAATCTAGCATTCTGTCTTAAAAAATACATATCATATTAATTTAGTGCTGTTGAGGTAGTGGGTGTAACTACAGATCGTAAACGATCTAAATCTTCCAAAATAATTCCAGTACCACGAGCCACTGCCGTTAAGGGATCATCCATCACCTGTACAGGAATGTTAATCTCACTAGCAATACGTTGATCTAAGCGCCGTACTAGCGCCCCACCTCCACTTAGCACAATACCTCGTTCGTAGATATCACTTAACAATTCTGGTGGCGTACTTTCAATCGTTGCTAAAATACTTTCTAAAATCAAATTTACCACACGATCCATTGCTACTCGCACATGTTGACTCGTAATATCAATCTCTTTTGGTAATCCAGTTACCAAATCACGACCTTTTACACGCATCCTGGTTTCTTCCTCTAACGTAGCGGCAGATCCTAAAGTAATTTTTACATTTTCCGCAGTGGGCTCACCAATTAACAAATTAAAATTATCGCGACAATAGGTAATAATATCTTGGTTAAAATCATCTCCGGCTGTACGAACAGATCGCCAATTAACTACACCGCCTAAGGCAATCACCGCAATTTCAGTAGTGCCACCGCCAATATCAATAATCATGCTTCCAGTTGACTCTTGAATTGGTAAACGTGCGCCAATGGCAGCTGCCATTGGTTCTTCCACTAAAATCACCTCACGAGCACCAGCGTTTTTAGCCGCATCTTCTACAGCTTTTCGTTCTACCTCAGTTACTCCTAATGGAATAGCAATGACTACGCGTGGTCGGGGCAACATAGAAAACGCTTCTCGGTGAATTTTATTAATAAAATGTTTTAACATTTTTTCGGTTACTTCAAAATCAGACACCACTCCATTTACCAACGGACGTGTGGCCGTGATGTGCGCTGGTGTTTTACCCAGCATAGCTTTGGCTTCAGTACCAACTGCTAAAATTTGATCGTTGCGATTATTAATTGCCACCACTGATGGTTCATTAATCACAATTCCCTTATCATGCACATATACTAGTGTGTTCGTAGTACCTAAATCTACGCCAATATCCTTGGAAACACTACCAAATAATCGATCAAACATAACGTTGCATCAATTCGGATAAAGTAATTAATTCTGTGTTAGAGCTAGAACGAAGTTTATATTCAATTTTATTACCAGTTTTAGTACCCACTATTAAACGATGAGTAATGCCAATTAAATCTGCATCATTTAGTTTTATTCCAGCTGAAACAGAACGGTCATCATATAATACCTCTAAACCAGCCTGTTGTAAAGCTAAATAAACAGCATCTGCTTGAACACTATCTTTGTTCAGATTTAGTAAATGAAACTTAAACGGGCTCACTGCCTCTGGCCAGCAGATACCTT
>CAZZNZ010000119.1:0-2906 GCA_964655875.1 uncultured Gammaproteobacteria bacterium
GGGTAACGACTAACTGTGCGCATCAATAAAGCTAAATCTTGCGCTGTAGACACATTGTTTTCACTAAGTCCTGTAGGCTCCACAAAATGCGATTGCGTCATACCAAGTTGTTGCGCTTTTGTGTTCATCGCTTGTTTAAACTCCTCATCGGACAATCCTGTACTATGTGCCATAGCTGAAGCGGCACTATTAGCAGATAACACCAGGGCAGTTTTTAAAATGTCCCGTTTGGTAAACTCATCACCAGTATTCACTGGGAACTCCTGACCACCCTGCATAGTATCTTTACTGGAAAAAGCATAGATTGCTTCCCAATCGGTGATATGATCTGTGGCTACAAGCGCTGTTACTAGTTTTGTAATACTAGCAATGGGATGTTGAGTAGTGCCATCTTTCGACCACAAAATTTTCCCACTAGTAGCATCCATTACCAAGGCCGAGCGTGAAGCTAATATTGGTCCGGCATCATGGTCTAGCTGTTGTGGTATTTTTGCCATAATGGGCTCACGAAAGCTGTGATAAATTAGCTGCTGATTTGCCGAATACATAGGAATATAATAACGATCTTGCTGTAAAATTTGTGGAACAGTTAAACCTGATGTGGAGATAATAACAATTAAACTAACAAAAAACTCTTTTACCATATTTGTGCCTTAGCAATTTGTTTATATTGGCCCAATTTTAAGCTACCTAAACGCAATTTCCCAACTCGAATACGACAAAGTGTGACCACATGTTTATGTAGCACTTTAGCCATACGCCGAATTTGTCGCTTCCAACCCTGGGTTAACACAATAGTAAAAGTATGCACATTGAGCATCTCTACTTTAGCTCGACCTGTATTACCTTCTTCTAATACCACGCCTCGTCGTAATTTTTGAATATCCTCATCTGTTAACGTTTCACGAACCATGACGCGATACTCTTTTTGATGCTGAAAGCTAGGATGTGTAAGTTGCTGCGCTAAAGCGCCGTCATTAGTGAATAACAACAAGCCTTCGCTATCTCGATCTAACCGACCTACCGGTTTAAGATATTGCAAATGCTTCGGTAATAATTCCATCACAATTTTTTTAGCAAAACGATCGGCCTTAGTAACGGTATATCCTGCTGGTTTATTGAGTATAACATATGTGAAATGCTCAGGTAATGTAACCACTTTGCCACGTACAGTTACTTTAGGGCATGTGCTATCATTAATCACTGTACCTAAAGTAGTTACAGTTACACCGTCTACTTGTACTTTGCCAGTAGTAATATATTCATCGGCTTTACGACGTGAACAAATACCGCTAGCCGCAATATATTTATTCAGTCGCTGTTTCATTCATGTTTTTAAAAAAGTCGCCGTCGGGACTGGCTTGGGCTAAGACTTCACCTACTTTAATATCACGATGTAATTTTTCATAATTCGGCAAATCCGCTACACGATTCACGCCTAACATTTGTAAATATTGCGGTGTAATATCATACACTTCTACGCCCTTAGATTGATCATAACGCTCTTCGATTAAACCACGAATCAAAAGATTACGCACAATCAAACTACAATTAATACCGCGAATCATTTCTAACTCGGCCTTAGTAACTGGGCTACGATATGCAACAATGGCTAATGTTTCTAAAGATGGCTTGGATAAATCCCCCGTTCGCTCATCTTTAATCACAGTTGCTATAACTTCATGCAACTCAGGTGCGGCAACCAACTGCACTTTATTATCGGTAGTAATAATGCGCAAACCACGCTCGCTACTTGCATACGATTGCTGCAGTGATACCAACACTGGTTGCAATGCTTCAACTGTAATTTTTAAAATTGCCGCTAACTTACTCAATGCTAACGGCTTGGCAGTAACAAATAAAATAGCTTCAATTTGGGCAGATATGTTCATACTTAAATTCTCGAAATAGTTATTTCACTTGAATAATGCATTTGTTCAACCGTAATGACATCTTGTTTTACTAGCTCTAAAATAGCTAGTAGTGTCATTACAATATCGGCTCGATTATTAGATTCGGTAATTTTACTAAACTGCAATTTCTCTTGTTTTTCTAGTATACCATATAACACCTTAATTTTTTCTTTCAACGTAGCCGCCTTGCGCATGGCCAATTTTGGCAATCGAATAACTGCCTCCACGCGATCTATCACCGCTTGATACGCGTCAGCTAAAATCTGGCCGGTAATACCAGCTGGCGGAGAAAATTCCACCGTATTTAATCGTTCCACTGACACGGAACGTTCCACGGCAAATTGTCCAGCTGCCAAAGTCTTAGTTAACGTATCACTGGCTTCTTTATACTCCTTATACATTCGTAAATGCTCCGCTAACTGACTAACAGACTCTTCTTCCTCGGGTAATAAATATGGTAGTAAGGCACGAGATTTTAAATATAACAATTTAGCGGCAATCGCTAAAAAATCCGCTAACTCATCGGGGTAACGTTCTTCAATGCCATTGAGCTGTTCGATATAATCTTGCGTAATTGCCGCTAAAGTAATATCGGTAATACTCAATTCTTGCTGCTCAATTAGCTGCAGTAATAAATCAAATGGTCCTTGAAATTTTTCTAGCTGTACCTGGTAATTCATGCCTGCTGAATTCCCAACTCTTGTAACTGTTCAGAAGTAGGTACGCTCGGCGCAGACATTACAGCTGTATGACCAGTGGTTGTCATGGGAAACGCTTGCACTTCGCGCAAATAACTTTCATCAGTTAAATTCATTACCATCCGTTCAATGCCCATGCCAATCCCGCCGTGGGGTGGAAAACCGTAACTGAAAGCCTCGAGCATATGACCAATACTGTCTTGAATTTCCACATCATTATATCCCATCACTTTATAAGTAGCTTTCAAAATTTCTGGTTGATGTGCGCGAATACTACCGCCGCCTGTTTCATAAC
>CAZZNZ010000120.1:0-2819 GCA_964655875.1 uncultured Gammaproteobacteria bacterium
CTCAAACTGACTATGATACCTTCACGTTGCAGTTGATACCAAATCGCTTCCGCACGATATCGATGCCGCCGTTGGTCCAACGGCGTATGAAAACTACACTGACGGCATCGACAACGACTGTGACGGACTCACAGATGAGGGGAAGGGAGGCGTTGTGTTTTATTATTACGACGCCGATCGCGATGGGCATGGCTCCATGGAGGAGGCGAAAATTGTGATAACGCCTCCAACGTACGATCAGCCGTATTCGACGCGGTCAGGGGACTGCGACGATACCGATCCTGGAGTATATCTAGGAAGCGGCTGCTAAAAAAACATCTACGGACAATGCGTCCGTATTCCGTGAGGAATCGCTCTACATAGGGTAGAGGCGGAACGAGAAAAATGAGATTATACAGTTACAGCAAAATCTCGTTCTCCGTTCTTCTGTAGATAAATATTTTGTAAACAGAAGAGCTAAAATAACCCCACAACGGGGTTGTTTTATTAAATAAGATCAATTGACACTGGTCATTTTTTAATGGTAGGCTATGGTGCTATGCCATCCGCCGCGGTTGAACAAATTAAGCAACGTATCGATATTGTTGAGCTACTGCAAGAGTATTTGCGTTTAACCAAAGCCGGCACTAATTGGAAGACTACTTGTCCCTTTCATCACGAAAAAAGCGCCTCATTTGTGGTGAGCCCGGATAAACAAATTTGGCACTGTTTTGGTTGCGGCAAAGGTGGTGATATTTTTACGTTCATTCAAGAAATTGAAGGCATGGAATTTCCGGAAGCGTTACGTTCGTTAGCGCAACGCGCTGGAGTAGAGCTAGAGCAATATCGGCCGGAAGAGCAGAATCAACGCACGGTGTTACTCGATATTGTGAAGCAAACTCAACGCTGGTTTAGCGAAACCTTGCAACAACAACCCACTGCCCAAATCGCGCGAGATTATATTCAGCAACGGGGGATTACCCCGGCCATGCAGCAGCAATTTGGTTTGGGGTATAGTTATAATGAGTGGCGCAAGTTATCCGATCACTTACATCAGTTGGGGTATAGTGATCAAGATTTGTTAGCCGCCGGAGTGATTACCAAATCACCCGATAAACCCAGTTACTACGATCGTTTCCGTGGTCGGTTGATGTTTCCGATTATGGATCAGCATGGTAATACTGTTGGGTTTACTGCACGTGTATTAACAGAAGATACCACTGGCGGTAAATACATTAATTCACCGCAATCAACTATCTACGATAAATCGCGCATGATTTACGGTTTGAATTTTGCTAAACAAAGCATTAAACGGCTAAATGCTACTATTGTGGTAGAAGGTAATATGGATGTAATTAGCTGTCATCAAGCCGGATTTACGAACACTGTAGCGGTATCTGGTACGGCGTTTACAGAAGCGCAAATTTTGTTACTAAAACGGTATTCACCAAATCTACTATTAGCCTTTGATATGGATGTGGCTGGCGTGCAGGCGGCTCAGCGCAGTATTGCCGCGGCGTTGCAGCACGATATGAATATTAAAGTGGTACGTTTGCCAAGTCAGTATAAAGATCCTGATGAATGTATTCAACAGGATGCCACAGCGTTTAAGCAAGCCATTCGTGAGGCTAAACACATTATGGATTTTTGGTTCGATAGTGTTACCGCTAAGCTAGATCTATCTCGTGTAGAACATAAAAAACAAACTGTGCAGAAATTATTGCCGGTATTGCAATTCATTCATGATAGTGTAGAGCAAGCGCATTATGTGCAAAAGTTAGCTAATCTTGTTCAAGTGAATGAAGAGATTATTCGACAGAAAATTCATCAGCCCATTGGAACCCGCCAGATTCGTAGTAGGAGGGAATTGCAATCTATTCCTACTACTAACATGATTCCGAAAGATCGATTTACATTATTAGCCCAGCAGGTGGTAGCAATTCTGGTGGGTCGGCCTCAGGATTGGTCTTATGCTGTAACTTATCTCTTGCCCGACTATATTCCCGAACCCACTTTAGCTGAAGTTTACAAACGGATGACTTTTCATTATAATAGTGTCGGTGAATTTGCTAGTGAGCAGTATTTAGCGCAGCATCCCAATGATCGTTCAACTGTGGCTACTTTAGAGTTGTTATACGATGAGTTAGCTACAAGCTTGATTACGCCAGAACAATGGCAAAGGGAGGTAGTGCGCGGTATTACTGAATTGCACAAAGCGTTTATCACCAAACGATTGCAAAGCTTAGAATGGCAATTAAAACAAGCGGAACTTAGTCATGATCAGGCCGCTGTTCATCAGCTATTACAAGACTGCACCAATTTAACTAGCGAATTAACATCATTGTTTAAGTGATTCTCTGATCTATGCCTCAAAAAAAAACTCATCGTAAAGTTCAATCTAAAAAATCCATTAAGCAGGCAAAGAAACGGGTTGTAAAAAAATCGAAAATAGTTCCTAAACCTAAACAGGCTAGTGTTAAAAAACTACAACCAAAGGCAGTAGGAATCTCCAAACCTAGTGCTAGCATGAAACACATACCAGCGTTACTTAAAGATAAGCCAGAAAATTATGTTGTTACACCATTTCCGCAAGCCGATGCTGATCGTTTACTCAAGAAGGGTGGTTCTCGTAATTTCTTAACAGAAACAGAGTTGTTATATGCGTTTAATAATGTTGAAGATTATATTGTTGAATTTGAGTTATGGCTAAACATCGTTGAAAAACAGGGGATTCAGATTATAGAAACCGATGGTGGAGTGTTAGGTTTAGATTTGAAAAAGGTGGGATTGTACGATGCCAATCGTGAAAAAGCTGGTAAAGCGGCCATGGATTTATCGGA
>CAZZNZ010000121.1:0-2793 GCA_964655875.1 uncultured Gammaproteobacteria bacterium
TTATACAATCGCGGTTTAATTTATCAGGGTCGTAAAGCCATGCATTTGTGCCCACGGTGTGAAACCACGTTATCGAATTTTGAAGTGACGTTGGGGTATAAAGATATTACCGATCACACCGCTGTAGCGCAATTTCAATTAGTGAACGAGCCAAATACTTATATTTTAGCTTGGACCACAACCCCCTGGACATTGCCGGGTAATGTAGCGTTAGCGGTCGGCGAGAAGATTGAGTATCTCAAAGTAGCTGTAGGAGAGCGTTATTATATTGTTGCTAAAGATCAGGCTGCAAAATATTTCCAAACCATCCCACATCAAATAGTGGGTTCGATAGCGGCTAAAGAACTTGTTGGTCAATCTTATCATCCACTATTTCCGTACTACCAGAATCAAAACCACGCTGGTAATATGTTCAAACTATACTCAGCCGATTTTGTTACCACTACGGAAGGTACGGGCGTAGTGCATATTGCCGGTGGTTATGGCGAAGATGATTATCAACTGTGCTTGGCAAAGCATTTACCCATTGTGCAGCATGTTGGCCGAGATGGTAGATTTGTAGCCGAGGTAACCGATTTTGCTGGGCAACTGGTGAAGCCGAAAGGGGATCCTACTAAAACCGATCAAGCGATTATTGCGTATCTAAAAGACCATGCATTATTATTTGTCTCCGAAAAATACACGCATAGTTATCCGCATTGCTGGCGCTGCGACACGCCATTATTAAATTACGCTACCACTTCATGGTTTGTGAAAGTAACCGCCTTAAAAGAGCAAATGATGGCTAATAATCAAACCGTAAATTGGATTCCGGAGCATGTAAAAGATGGCCGCTTTGGTAAGTGGTTAGAAGGCGCCAAAGATTGGGCGATTTCGCGGGATCGTTATTGGGGAGCGCCGTTGCCGATTTGGCAAGCTGAAAATGGGGAGACAGTGTGTATTGGTAGTTTGGCGGAATTACAACAATTATCTGGCCAAGCCTTAACCGATGTGCACAAACAATTCGTGGATCAAGTTGTGATTAAGCAAGATGGCAAAACGTATCATCGTATTCCGCAAGTGTTGGATTGTTGGTTTGAATCTGGCGCTATGCCCTATGGCCAAGAACATTATCCTTTTGAACATAAAGAGGATTTTGAAGCCAATTTCCCAGCTCAGTTTATTGCCGAAGGGTTAGATCAAACTCGCGGTTGGTTTTATACACTTACCGTGCTAAGCACGGCGTTATTTAACCGCCCAGCCTTTAAAAATGTGCTGGTAAACGGCTTAGTGTTAGCGGAAGATGGTAAGAAAATGAGTAAGAAGTTAAAAAATTATCCAGAACCTAGCATTATTCTCAATAAATATGGTGCCGATGCGTTACGTTTTTATTTAATGAGTTCACCAGTGGTGCGAGCCGAGGATTTACGGTTTTCTGAGTATGGAGTGGATCAGGTAATGAAAAAACTGTTGCTAACGTTATGGAACAGTGTGTCGTTTTATCAGCTATTTGTTCAAGGTAAACCAGTGCCTAGCGCTCCGCAATTCAATGATATTATGGATCGGTGGGTGTTAGCTTACTTAAATCAGGCGGTAGAGCAAGTTACCAAAGCGATGGATAGTAATGATTTGCAAGCCGCTACGCGTAGCTTAGAGAATCTAGTGCAGGAGATCTCCACTTGGTATATTCGCCGTAGTCGTGATCGTTTTAAACAAGCCGATAATCTGGCGGCGTTATCGGTATTACGATACGTATTGCTTACCACCGCCAAATTATTGGCGCCATTTACGCCGTTTGTGTCCGATCGCATCTATCTGGATTTAGGTGGAACGCTTACCTCGGTGCATTTAGAATTATGGCCAGAAGTTGACGTTGCTACTGCGAACCCTGAGTTATTAAAGCAAATGGCCAATGTACGCAGTTTAGTTGAAAAAATCCTGGCTTTACGCGAACAAGCCGGTATTAAAGTGCGTCAGCCTTTAGCCAGTGTTACTGTGCCGCAAGCGGATGCGTTACCAAGTGAGTTGCAACCAGTTCTGTTAGATGAAGTAAATATTAAAGCGGTGCAAATCGGTGCGGAGTTAGCATTAGATACAGTATTAACCGATGCGTTAAAACAAGAAGGAGCGTACCGTGAATTAGTGCGTTTAATAAATGCATTGCGTAAAAAGCAGGGATTAACGATTCATGATCAGATGGTATTACATTATAGTACAGATAGTGAGTTATTACGCAGCGTAATGCAAGCTAAGATGGCAGAGTTACAGCAGGCTACTTTAATGCGTAAAATTGTAGAGGGCACAGGAGAGATTGAGCTGAAAGTAAACACAGCAGTGATTAAGGTTAAAATTAGTCCTCTGTAGGGATTTAGAAGTTTAATGTCTAACACTTACAATACTAAAGCCATTGTAATACGTAGTAGCCGATGGCGAGAAGCCGATCGATTATACACGGTGTATACCGAACATACCGGCAAACAACTATTATTAGCTCCCGGAGCCAGCAAATTGCAATCGAAGTTGGCTGGAGCGCTTGAACCGTTTGCTGAAATCGACGCGTTTATTATTGTTGGTCGATCATGGTCTAAACTAGGTGGCGCGGAAGTAGTGCGTAGGTTTAACACGTTATCTATGAATTTAATAGCGAATCATAGCGCCTGGTTTTGTTTTGAATTAATGGATCATTTAACAGAGCCTAATCAGTCCGATCCAGCTTTGTATCGTTTATTGTATAATATATTGGTATGGTTTAATCATATGCCAGTACAGCGAACAGTAGTGTATAGTTTTGCGGCTAAGTTGAGTAGAGCGCTG
>CAZZNZ010000122.1:0-2793 GCA_964655875.1 uncultured Gammaproteobacteria bacterium
ATGTCATTCAACCGATAAGTGCTAACTTGTGACAAATCAATTTGATTAGCTTGCTGCGCGCAATGTGCTTGCTCGGCTGGTGTAATGAAATCACTAAAGCGCAGTAACTCAACACCCAGTGGCGCAAATATTTTTTTGACCGCTTTATAATCACTACGATGCAAGTCAAGGCCAGTTGTATCGTCCACCAAAAGGCACTTCTCACAGGCTGGTAATACCCCATCATTCACTAAGATACTGACTCGCACGCCACGCGCTCTTAAGGCCGCAGCCAGAACGGCATACATATTTACAAATTGCTCCCAATACACATTCATGGCCAACAACACGTGTGGAGCATCTTTGGTTAAGGGTGGTAGCTGTGCGGACCGCTCGGCAGAGCGCATGACTGTATCCCAACGGAAGATATGTTCGGCTAGTTTTGGGCCAAAAAGGTTAATCATTTCCGCCGTATTATACCGCATGCCGACAGATAGTCAAAAGGTGTGATACAATCCAAAGATGTTAGATTGGGATAGTCAATTTTTTGGATTTCCGGTAGCGAAGATCTCCACCATTACTGAGTTGGATAGTATGCGTCAGCAAGGGGCACGCTTGGTATATTGGAGTACGCCTGATCCTGCTAGTCAAGCCTTAGCAGCGGCAGCTGGCGGAAGATTGGTCGATAAAAAAGTGACTTATCAAATGCATCTGGGAACCATCTCAGCTGAACAGTTACAATTTGGACCAGTAACAGAATATCTTGAGACCGCGGCCAACTCTGATCTGATTGATCTGTCTATTCAAGCTGGATTATTTTCTAGATTTCGGGTTGACCCTAAAATGGATCCAGCAAAATTCCAAGAGCTCTATACGTTATGGATGAAAAAATCTTGCAACCACGAATTAGCCAAAGCCGTCTTAGTGATTCGTGAACAAGTTAGGTGTGTAGCTGTGGTAACGGTGGGCGAAAAAAATGGACACGGTGATATTGGCTTAGTAGCGGTAGATGCTAGTCAACGCGGCAAGGGCTATGGCCAAGCTTTAATTCGGGCGGCGCAAACTTGGTTTGTTCAACACGGCTATGCAACTAGCCAAGTAGTCACACAAGGTGAGAATGTAGCGGCTTGCAAGCTCTATGAAAAATGCGGCTACCAAGCTGTCAGCCTTGAATACTACTATCACTTTTGGTTGTAGAACTCTCGCACAGCCGCTACGATCTGATCTACGGTAGCATCTCCTAATTGATAGTACATTGGTAAGCGCAGTAACCGCTCACTTTCTTTGGTTGTAAATTGATCCACTCCATGGAAACGACCAAATTTTTTACCAGCCACAGCACTGTGCAGCGGAATATAATGAAATACTGCCATAATACCCTGTGCTTTCAAATGGGCAATTAAGGCTTGCCGTTCACTGAGATCTTTAGTTTTAATATAAAACATGTGCGCATTATGGGTACAATCTTCTGGGATAGTCGGAAGTTCAATGTGCCCAGCCATGGCTAGTGGTTGTAAACCAGCATGATACCGTTGCCAACTATGTAAGCGATCCTGATTAATGACATCAGCTTGTTCTAATTGGGCATATAAATAAGCTGCATTCAGTTCGCTTGGTAAATACGACGAACCAATATCTACCCAGGTGTACTTATCAATTTGGCCACGGAAAAATTTAGAACGATCTGTCCCCTTTTCACGAATAATTTCAGCGCGCTCAATTAAGCTGGCTTCGTTTACTACAACAGCACCGCCTTCACCGCAGGTGTAATTTTTCGTTTCGTGAAAACTGTAACAGCCAATGTGGCCAATGGTACCTAACCACTGATTTTGATAGCGCGCCTGCACGCCTTGAGCGGCATCCTCTACTACCAATAAATGGTGGCGCTTGGCAATATCCATAATCACTGCCATGTTGCAACTGACGCCAGCATAATGTACGGGTACAATCAGTTTAGTCCGCTCTGTAATAGCAGCTTCAATCAACCGTTCATCAATATTCATGGTATCAGGACGAATATCCACAAATACAATGGTGGCACCACGTAGAACAAAGGCATTGGCTGTGGATGTAAAAGTATATGATGGCATAATCACTTCATCACCTGGCTGTAGATTCACCAATACGGCTGCCATATCTAGAGCTGATGTTCCTGAAGTAGTGAGGAGTACATCTAAGGCACTATACTGTTGTTTGAACCATGCGTGACAACGTTTGGTGTAACTGTAATCACCCGATAATTGACGTTGCTGAATAGCATCGGCAATGTACTCCAACTCCTTACCGACTACCGCTGGACGATTAAATGGAATCATACCGAACGACTTAACAATAATAAGCCCACCGTAATAAAGGCCAAACTAGCTATTTTATAAATGGTGAATGGCTCATGAAAAAACCAAGCAGAGCAGATTAAGACCAGAATAAATGACAAGCTGGTAAAAGGGTATGCAAAACTGAGTTGAAATTTAGTTAATGCCAACATCCAGAAGAGCGCTGCCACAAAGGCCAGACCTAAGCTAACTATAATCCACGGATCTAATAGTAATTTGCCTAAAAACTGCAGTTTTCCAGGAAATGTCGTTGAAACATCCTGATACAGCCCCACTCGCCACTTCAGCAGCAATTGACTAGTGACAGTACTCATCACCGTGCCAACAATATATAGATAGCTCATTGCGGTAAGTTCAATTTAGATTTCACTAAATACAGCGGCCTTTGTTTCACCTGTTCAAACATCTTGCCAATATATAAACCGATCATCCCTAAAATCATAATCATTAATCCAGATAAAAACCACATCGATACAATTAA
>CAZZNZ010000123.1:0-2779 GCA_964655875.1 uncultured Gammaproteobacteria bacterium
CAGTTTTTTCCAAATCTTAAACCAAAAAATTTACATACCCACGTTGATAAAGCTCAACATTTGGGTGTTCCTAAAGCCAATGTGCTAGATTTGCGTACTCAAACTAAAACCATTGCTAAACCAATACAGGCCAAGGAGAATCCTAAGCCTAAACCCAGAGCGATTAAAACTAAGAAATCTACATGGTGGCAGCGTCGACGACATAAACTAGCTCCGCCATTGTTGCATCATCACACTGCTCCTCAAGCCCAGCCTGTACCAGCTAACGCCAAAATTAAACCGCCCCGCTCATTCTACCGGACAGTACAACCTCTGTTTAGCTTTGTGATCGTTTGTTTAATTTTAGTGTTACCATTTGGAGCTATTGCTGTGTATCAACATGTTTATGTAGTACGGGGGAATGTGATTGGGTTAGTGCGGGATGCATTAACACAATTAAAGTCTGGTAAAGATGCTGCCAGTACGATGGATTTAGTGGCGGCAGATTTTGCTTTTAGTCAAGCCAATACCGATTTTGTGGCAGCTCAACAGCAATTGGATAGTACGGGTGCGTTGGTAACTACCCTAGCCAGTAGTTTACCTACTACAAAAACACAATTAAAAAATGTAACCGCATTGTTAAGTGCTGGTGAACATATTACTAGTGCCACCACCGCTGTTACGCAAGCGTTACAAATTTTATCCAATCTTAAACCAATGGATTCATCTGTCGATGCGCCGGCGTTAACGGATGTGTTAATTGGTGTACATGCTAGTTTGCGTCCAGCTATACCAGAATTGACTGCGGCTACTAGTGCTTTTACTCAAGTGGATGTGGAGGCTTTACCTGTAGAATATCGTGATCAAGTACAACAAGCTAAGGCACTATTACCCGCGGTTAAAACCAGCGCAGATCAATTAATGTCGTTAAGTGATACCTTAATTACGTTGTTAGGAGCCAAGCAAGATAAACGTTATTTAGTATTATTTTTAAATAATCGTGAATTGCGTGCTTGCGGTGGATTTATTGGCAGTTTTGCCCAGGTAGATATTTCTAAGGGCAAGGTAACGAAAATGGATATTCCAGGAGGAGGTACCTATGATGTATTAGGTAATTTTACTCAAAATTTAATTGCTCCACAACCTTTGCATCGAGTGAATGCTAGTTGGCAAATGCAAGATGCAAATTGGTGGCCTGATTGCCCACGATCGTTTCAAAAAGTGGAGTGGTTCTACAGTCAAAGTGGAGGGTCTACGGTGGATGGTGTCATTGGTTTAACTCCCGATGTGGTTGAAAAAATGTTAGCTATTACCGGACCAATTGATATGATGGATCCGTATGGTGTAGTGATTGATCAATCAAACTTTTATGATATTACCCAAACTTTGGCTGAACAAAAATATGATGAAACGCGTACATCTAAGCAAATCATTGCCGATCTAACGCCAAAATTATTGGATAAACTATTTAGTTTGGAGGTAAAAGATTATTTGCCTGTGGTACAGTTATTGTATACCCAACTCAACGAGAAAAATATCCTGTTATATTTTAATGATCAGTATATTCAGCAAGATATTCAGCAACGTGGCTGGGCCGGTAATATCAAAGATGTATCTCAAGATTATTTGCAAGTAGTAGATACGAATATTGCTGGTGGTAAAACCAATGCGGCTATTGAGCAAACTATTCAACATCAGGCTGCTATCCAAGCCGATGGCAGTGTGATTGATACAGTAACTGTAACACGCAGCCACTATGGTAAATCTGGCGATATGTTTGAAGATGTGAATAATTTAAGTTACTTACGGTTCTATGTGCCTGAAGGTAGTACATTGTTGAAAGCGGAAGGCTTCAGCCGGCCCGACCCTAAACTTACGCTTGATCCTAGCCCTGATGCTGAACCGGATGTGGATTTGCAAGCGGTGTCTGGTAAGGTGTGGACCGATGAAGCTACTGGTGTGCGTACTAATACAGAATTTCATAAAACGGTGTTTGGTAATTGGGTGGAAGTGCAACCCGGTGAAACCATTACAGTGACTATTGAGTATAAGTTGCCGTTTACTTTGGATATAGCTAAGCCATTGTCTAGCTCTAGTAGTTATAGTATTGTGTTTCAAAAACAGCCAGGAGCAGCCGCGCCAACTATCATTAGCGCAGTAAGTTATCCAGACAACTATTCAGCTATCTGGTCGTATCCAGGCCAACAGCCGTTATTGAATACTAGTTTGCGGAGCGATGCAGTGGCTGGGCTGGTATTATCAAAATAAGCATGATTACAGAGCGGTGGCAGCGGTTATCTGCCAGTATCTTAGGGGCAGCGGTTATTATTGGCATAGCCTCGGTGTTATCGCGGGTGTTAGGGGTATTGCGTGATAATTTATTGGTAAAATATATTGCAACTTCGCAATTAGATATTTATAATGCCGCGTTTAAAATTCCAGATTTAATCTTTAATATTGTAGTAATGGGCGCATTATCTGCTTCTTTTATTCCTATTTTTATGCAAGTGCGTCATGAACGTAAATTAACCGGTGCGTATTACATGGCTAATAATGTACTGAATATTTTATTAGTGGCAGTAACTTTAGGTATTGGATTAGGCTATCTCACAGCACCATATATTGCAGAATTATTTATGTGGAAATATCCCGCTAAACAAGCTATGACGGTTAGTATGTTACGAGTGATGCTGATTAGTATTTGGTTTTTTACAGTTAGCAATGTATTGGCGGGTATTTTAAATGAGTTGCGTCAATTTGTGGCTTATGCGTTGGCACCAATTTTGTATAATGTGGGTAT
>CAZZNZ010000124.1:0-2777 GCA_964655875.1 uncultured Gammaproteobacteria bacterium
ACTGTTGTAGCCGCGGCTGAGAAGGTCCCAGTCGGAGGGGTCTCCGTCAATGCTGGGATCTGGGTTGTTTTTGAATGAAAAGCTGTCTCGGAAAGAGAGCCCAAATGGGCGATCTGGGAGTACCTCGGCATTGAGTCTTGCCGTTACGTCATTCCAGTACGAGTTTCCTGGGCGGGAGAAATAGAGCTTGGCGGACAGTGCTGTTGCGGCATCGAAGCGCATCAGCTCACTCTTGTATCCCATATTGGCGGAAGGACGAATCTCAAAGCCGGCGCTTCCTGGAGACTCAAAATTCTCGGTGTCAGCCGGATCGATGAGCTGAATCTGCGCAGTCGAAGACCGGGCGACGTTGGAATCCAGCAGGAAATTGAGCTGAATTGCAGGAGAAATTGTGACCTTACCAATATTAATCCCGCCACCAGGTCCTGCTGCCAGAGCAGGCTGAATCCCGAGGAGGAGGGAGAGAGCGATCAGCAGCGTTCCGATGCGGGTCATAACAGTATCCTCCTGCGCGCGCTTTAAAGCGCGCGCATTGTGGCTAACTTACAAAACAAACAATACGTTTGTAAGTTATAAGTTAGCCGTTTCAAAGAACGAAAAGTATACAACTGTAATGGTGTATACTTTTTAGGCTGACATCTAAGCATTTTTTTAAAATTTTGTCAAAGCAGGCGTATTTACAGCCCGTCTAGTTTGTGTTATAACTGTAACTACTTTATCCTTTATTGTTTTATCGGGATTCGTAGCTCAGTTGGTTAGAGCGTTCGATTCACATTCGAAAGGTCACTGGTTCGAATCCAGTCGAGTCCACCCATGTTAATCGAAAAACTAGTGTTTGGTGGTCAAGCGTTAGCTCATCAAGATGGCAAAGCTGTCTTTATTTGGAACGCTTTGCCAGGTGAAGAAGTTGAGTTAGAGTTAACGCGCAAGAAAAAAGATTTTTCCGAAGGAATTGCGCGGAATATTATTAAATCTGTATCCGAGCGAATTACTCCAGTAGAGGAGCATTATTTATCCTGTAGCCCTTGGCAAATGATGACATCGGTAGCCGAACAATACTGGAAACGAGCTATTGCTATAGAAACATATCATCGGTTAGGACAACTAAATTTGACACATCTTGAGTTGATAGACGATGTGACGCATGGTTATGGCTACAGAAACAAAATGGAATTTAGTTTTGCGCTCAATGATGTTGGTCAAATTCAGTTAGCATTGTTTGAGCGAGGCAAAAAAGTCCGCACACCTATTATGGGCTGCCAATTAGCTGAAGTAGTGATTAATACTACAGCTCAATTAGTTTTACAATGGATTTGGCAGCAAGGTATTACGTTACGGTCATTAAAAACCTTAATTGTCCGTAGCAATCACGCCGGCCAAGCTATAGCGGCGTTGTTTATTAAAGATCGATTAGAGTTTAATGATTATCCTGAATTAGACGCCACGTTCACTGGTTTTAAAATTTATTATTCAACGCATAAAAGTCCAGCCTCAGTACCAACTGCATTATTATATGAAACAGGCAATACTAGTTTAACTACTACAATCAATCAGCGTCAGTTTAGTTTTGGTATTTTTAGTTTTTTTCAGGTGAATCTGCCAATTTTTAATTTAGCTTTAGCAGAGATGCAAACTTGGTTAGACCCCACTCTACCTATTCTGGATTACTATTCTGGGGTTGGAGCGATTGGATTAGCTCTAGCCCAACCAACTAGCATCGGCAGTTTAATTGATAATACTACTGAGGCGATTGAGTATGCTCGGCACAATATTAGCGTGAATGGTTTAAACGGCTTTACAGCACAAGCCATACCTGCCGAACATATGACCGAATTAATTACTACGAATAGTAATATTATTTTAGATCCGCCACGATCGGGATTACATCAGAATGTTATTCATCGTCTACTTAAGGTGCAACCAGAACGTATTATTTATTTATCTTGCAATTTATCTACTCAAGCGCGAGACATTATGTTGCTCAGCACGGTTTACCGGGTAGTCCAACTAAAACTATACAATTTCTTTCCCCGAACTCCGCATACGGAAGGGTTGTGTATCTTACAACGACGAGTATAATGTGGTCATGACTAACCGCCGGTTGTTGCTACCGATGTTTTTTACCATATTTATTGATTTGGTAGGATTAGGAATTATTGTTCCAGTATTAGCTACGGTATTATTGGTGGATAATAATTTTTTTATGCAAGGGGTATCGTTAGCTACCCGTACCATCACCCTGGGGTTTTTAGTGGCTAGTTTTCCCTTAGCGCAATTTTTTGGTGCGCCGATTTTAGGAGCGTTATCTGATCGCTACGGGCGTAAGCCAGTTTTATTACTAGCGTTAATCGGTACGTTAGTAGGGTATTTATTATTTGCTGAAGGGATTTACAGTAATCATTTGATACTATTGTTTATTAGTCGAATTATTGATGGATTTACGGGCGGGAATATTTCTATTGTTACCTCAGCCATTGCTGATGTGAGCCGTACGGAGCGTGCTAAAACCCAAAACTTTGGTGTTATTGGCATGGCTTTTGGCCTAGGTTTTGTACTTGGTCCCTATATTGGTGGAAAATTATCGGATTCTACCGTGGTGAGTTGGTTTAATAACACTACTCCATTTTGGTTTGCGGCTATGCTCACTGCTTTGAACATTATTTTAGTAGCTTTATTTTTTAAAGAAACATTAACAGCGCGGCTACGCACTACTGTCCATGTTTTGGCAGGTTTTAGACATTTGCATAATGCGTTGCGTTTGCCCAACTTAAAAACTT
>CAZZNZ010000125.1:0-2747 GCA_964655875.1 uncultured Gammaproteobacteria bacterium
GGTCGCTCACATGCAGATTCAACCAGGTATGTAACCACGTAATCCATTGAACTGTGGTAGCATTAACAATATCATTAGGCACGGCCAACTGTAGTGCCATATTCCTAATGAGATTGGAAAATAATGTAGCTACCGATATCCTAGTATTAGCATATTGAGTAGCTACTGAACCTTCATTACCAGGACCCAGCGGTGATTGATACACTTGATAATTACGCAGATAAAATCCTAGATTTAAACTCAATACTATGATGCCTACTACCAAAATAGGTTTGACACTACGGTAATGTAATTGACGATAAGCCATAATAACCCAACCCAGCATAAATGGCGCAGCAAATAAGTAAGCGGTAGATTTGGTGATTAAGGCTAATCCTAAACTGGCGCCGATGGCTAATGTAGTCCACCCATTGGCATGCAGACGATACTCCAAGATAAAGTATACCAGGCAAACTAGCCAAAATGTAACTACCAAATCATTTTGGGCACTGGAGGCTTGTAAAATGGCCATGGGAATAGTAGCAGTTAAAACAGCCACAATTACTTGGAGATAGGCTTTAGCTCCTAGTTGTTTAGCAATGGCACTGGTACCAATAATAGCACCTAGATAGGCAAACCACTGTACACTATTAGCAAACCCATCATGACCAGTGAACAGTTGCCAGTGCAATATGATATATTCTGCGCCTGGCGACATATGCAATTGGCGCCCAATACTAGTAGGATAAAATGCCACGGTCTGATTTTGCGCCCAATGCATTACTCGTGCCAGATGGTAGGTCATGGCATCATAATTATTGGGCGCTCCTATTAATGCTGTTACTAAAGTAGTGAATAACAGTATCACTAAAAAAATAATGACGGCTTTAATAAAACTCGTTTGTTCCCACCAGTACCTCTGCAGTTGGCAACAATACCTGTAAACGCCCAATTTCCAATAGTAAACTATTAGAAGTAAGGTTATTATTACCCACAGCAATCGAATCGCTAAGGGAGTTAAGCAACCACTCAGACTTAACAGTTCTGTACTGATAATAATAATGCTACCCAAGCCTACACTAGTGTATAAAAAAACCTTACGTAACATCATAAGTTATTGACTAGTATAACGATAGACAACTATATGATCGTCTTCCCAATATTTTTTGTAAGGCGAAAATTCGGATGAGGCTCGAAGGCTATCTAACATCTTACTATATTTTATTTCGGCCGTAGCATGATTAGAGTAAAAATTTTTAAAACCAGCATCAGTAGAATAAGCTAATTGTGATAACACCGGATCAATAGAAAAAAGTTTTTTTTCAACAATGATAAAGCGATGATCAAAACCATCCAAGCCTGCATCATGTAACGGATCACTACTCACCGAAAAAGTATGAATTGTAGAAGACAATATAGCTAAAGTGGGCTGATTCGTAATTACAGCCACCGGCTGTCCATCTAAACTATCAATAATCGCCTTGGTCTCCGTAAAGATTTCTGGATAATAGGGTCGATAAAATACGGGTGGATTCGTATAGCTGAGTAGATAACATCCTACCACTATCCCCCATTCTAACCAACGCCATCCTCTCCATTTTAGTGTAAAGTGATCAAACAACATTACCACTCCTAATAACGATAAAAATAACAAATACCAACCACTACGACCACGATAAATACTCATCTCCAGCCAACCCGTTTCAGTACTAATGCCGTAGACTACACTAATTGCACCCAGTATCAACCAGTTTTTATTGGATCGATATATGCCCATAATCACTAGTCCCAAACTAATCACAATCCAACCATAGGAACCGATAGATAAGATATCGCCCAGTGTACGAATATTTTTGATAGATAACATATCAAAAGCAGTTCGAAGTATAGCATTGACAGTAGAATTTTTTAACAGGGTGGTAAGCACATTATTATCTGGCTCCACTGGCTGCAAATCACTACTAGATATCTTTACTGGACTAAGTGCTCCGTGAGGAAAAATTGTTGCTGTTACTACCTCAGTAGTAGTCGTGGTATTCGTATTCGTATTCGCTGTAGGAGTGGTAGTAGTAGAACCATAATTGGACTGTACTTGAATTTTGCCATCATTACTGGAAACAATATCTATAGCAGGAAACGTTCCTGCGGTGCGACTATTAATTGCGGATTGTAAAAACACATGTCCAACCCCAACTACTAAACCGACAATCGCTCCAATTAATATATGACGCAAAGAAACCGCATAAGACTTTGATAAACGCTTTTGCAATATGCGCACTAACAATGCCAACAACACTAACGCTGGAATAAATTGGACAAAAAAATAAGGTACGGTTAAACCGAGGGCGATATTTAAAATAAATATCATGATTAAAAATGTACACGGTTTAAAACGCTCTGGTTGAATCAGCAAGATAATAAAGGTAGCTAAATAAATAAACGTTAATGCGGAAGAAAAAAAACTAATGGTTTGTAAAATAAGTTGATTATAAATTGGTAGAGCAAACAACACCAGTAAAAGCATAACCGATATTGGTTTTTTCCAATGATTACGAAATAATAAATACAGGGCTAACACTGTAATGCAGCCAAGCACGGGGCCCACGAAACGGTAGAGCTGGATAACGGGTATTAAGTACATCAGTGGTAAAATCAGTAAATGAAACCCAGGAGCATAGTATTGAATACTAATATAACCAATACTTTTAATGTTTTTCAAAAAAATCAAATGATTAAAAGTATCATTGTTACCTGGCGCTATTGTTCCG
>CAZZNZ010000126.1:0-2741 GCA_964655875.1 uncultured Gammaproteobacteria bacterium
ATCGCCTTGCATCATAAAGCATCAAGCCAGCTAAACACAACTGGGTGAGTGCGGTGGCCACAGCTGCACCCACTAAATCAAACCACAGTATTAGGATGATGGTTAAGGGTATATTACAAAGAGCCGCGATGATGAAGTTCTTCGTATAGTAACGTTCGTAACCACAGGCCTGTAAACTATTTCCTAATGGCGCCCAAAAGAAAATACACAAGGTGCTCCACAGTAAAATTTGAAAAGGCAACACCGCTGGCTGATATTCAGGATCATACAACAACTCAATCAACCATGGCGCCAACAGCGTACCTAGAATAGCCATCGGCCAACCCGCCAGCATCGTAATGCCCAGTAAGCGTTTAATGGCTTGGCGGGCAGCGGGATACTGCTGAGCATTCCATAGCTCAACAATTTTTGGGAAGAATGCGCTAATCAGTAATCCGGCCAAAGCGGTCATAAAAAAAATGGGTTTGTAAGCCGCCGTATAGATACCGACAAGTTCTTTTGTGTGTAGCCACCCTAACACCGCGGAATCAAAGTAGTTGAATTGAGCATTCAATGCAATACTAATTGAGAAGGGGAGAACCGCCGCAGACAACGCTTTAACAGAAGTCGTTACACTCGATCGCTGCTGGAACAAGGCAGATCGAACCAGCCAGATACTAAAAAACAAACCACCCAAAGCACTGAGAACATAGGCTAGGCTAATATTGAACAGGGCCGAGCCAAACACCACGGCTAGTCCAATCGAGCAAGCCTGCAGTATCCCATGTACAATTTTGCTATAACCCTCTAACTGCATGCGTTGTTCTCCGCGCGCAATGGCTTCACTAAACATCCGACCACTGACAGATACAACTGCTAATGATCCAAACATAATGACTAGCAGATCTAATTTACTGGTGAATACCACAATCAACACCGTTAGTAGCCATGCACACACTGACCCTAATAGTTTTAGAGTCACCAAACTACGGCGTTGTTCTAACCACAGTTTTTGTGATTGAGCAATTAAACGAGTCGTGTAGGTATGAATACCGGCATCTGCCAAGACAATGCTCAAATTAGCGATCGCAAATACGTAGGCCAGCTCACCATACACAGCTCGACCTAAGTGGTTCGTTAGTTGTACGACCACCGCAAATACAATCAAGCGTGTTAGGAACTCAAACCCAATCAGTACGGCAGCGTTATACGGAACGGAGCGCTTGCTCATAAATAGATTGTAACAAGGTAGTTTGGTTCTTCCAACTATACTCACTAGCTGCCTGGTGTTTTAATTGTTCGACAATATCCACTGGTCTTGGTGTGTTTAGCTTTTGTAATAAGTCGTTGGCAAAGGCTGTAGCGGTTTGCGTTTGGGCGGTGAGTGTAATAGGTTCTACACCAGCTGCTAGATAGTTTAAACGCTTGCCGCTACCCTCAGTGGTGGTTAATGGTTTTGGATCAAGCCCAAACTTGGCTTCAGCTAATTTAGGTAATAACTCTTCATACGGCACATGTTCTATCCAATCGATATACTCTGGTACATGGCTTGGGCGAGGCTTGGCAATGATTAAGGCTCGAATGGGATATTGTTTGGCAACTTGGTCTAAAGCCGTAAACATCAGATCGGTACCCTTAGCTATGCCTAATCCACCGCTATACACAAAATCATATTGAGGTACAACATCGTCCTGTAATATATCACCCACGCCATCGGCTAATAAATGAACTATTGTGTTAGGATATTGCTTGCCCAATAACTGTTGAGCATTTGAATTGCTCACGACTACCACATCAGCTCCACGTATAGCCCAACGCTCATACCACTGTAACCCGACTGCTAACCATTTCCAGACGCCGCCATAACTACGTAACTCGGGTATTAACAAGCTTTGGAGATCTAACACTAAGGGAATGTGAAAGCGTTTTTTTAAGAGATAACCGATCCAAAAACTCTCTTGGAGATGCGCATGAATAAGCACGGGTCGTTCTCGTTTGCAGAGTTGATAAGCTCGTCTAGCCAATAACAGATCTAAAATTAGCTTTGACCAGGCTGGGCCAGCGCTGGTTTTACGATACCACGGCAATTTAGCCGTGCGTGTAATTTTCAGATCGCCAACATTCCGACCTAACGGATAAGTCACCAACTGCACTGTATAACCAAGCCGTTGGATTAATTTAGTCTCTTCATAGATGCGAATATGACAACCCCGATCAGAAAAATAGGGGGTAGGGGCTAATACTAATACTGCCCTGGCCGTAACAGGCTTAGTCATGATGTCTGACCGACTTGATGGTATAGGCACGTCGCCCCTCACTGTAGTAGCTTTTTGCTAACACTTCAGCAATCAGCCCCGTAATAAACAGTTGTAAGCCACCAATAATGGCAAATACCCCAACTAGTGGCCAAATACTGGTCGACAATGGATAGCTCCACACTAAACGAGCGAAGGCTAAACTAACTAATAATGTGCCACCAAAGAACATTACGATTAAGCCGCCGCCGCCAAAGAGGTGCAGGGGACGATACGAATAATTGCGCCAAAACCACAGCCCCAACATATCGACAAACCCCTTTAAAATACGACTGCTGTTATATTTAGAATAACCGGTCTTCCGAGCATGGTGTTCAACTGGCAGTTCGCCGACTAAAAAGCCCTTCAGCTTTAGAATGGCTGGAATAAAGCGATGATTTTCACCTCGTAACTCCACATCTTCAAAACAAATCCGTCGATAGACCTTTAAGGTACAACCGGAATCAT
>CAZZNZ010000127.1:0-2739 GCA_964655875.1 uncultured Gammaproteobacteria bacterium
ATTGGATTTCACACCTGGATTTTGCCAACATGATTCAAGGTAATAATCCAGCAGCCATGGAAATATTTAATGTTGTTGATGAGTTTTTTGGTTGGCTACTACAGTACATGCCAGCAAACAGCAACTTGTATATTATGTCCGATCATGGCTTCACCTATTATACGGAACTGTTTTATATTAATCGCTGGTTAGAACAAGAGGGATATCTTATTACTGCCAACGGCGTTGGTCAATTAGAAGAAACTATGACAGCTAGACGCCGTGAACTGAATAAAGCACGTTCTAAAAAACAACTACGCTTAAAAGTGAATAAGCGCTTATTTAAGGCTATTTTCTTCCACCCATGGTTAGAAGCCAGCGCTAAAAAATTCTTCCGTAAAATAGTAAAACGCATCTTGCCAATTCACGTTGATGTAAATATTGGCATTGATATGACCAAGACTCGGGTGTGTTTTCCTCGTGGTAGTATGTTGCAAACCTTGTATTTAAACTATCGAGGTAACTTTGCTGATGGTATTATTACCGATCCAAATGAGTATAAACACATTTGCGCCGATGTGAAACAAAAACTAGAGAAGCTTTATACACCTTCCGGTAAACGCGTTACCGAACACGTGTACACCAAAGAAGAGTTATACGGAAAACATCCTCCTACTCCATCACCAGATTTACATTGTAAAACTAAAGACGTTTGGATTGTAGGACACTTGCATTCCAAAAGTATTTTTACAAATGAAATCTCAAATAAGCACGATGAATATGGTATTTTTATTGCCTATGGACATGATATTAAAACCGGTGAACGATTACCCGATGCTAATATTGCTGATGTAATGCCAACTATTCTACATCATCTAGATTTATCAGTACCGGATTATAGCGATGGCCGAGTATTAACGCCTATTTTTAAAGATACTAGTGTAGTTGCGCAACGAGAGGTAAGGTTTAAGAAACGTAGCGAGAAACAAGAAATTGAATCGCTGATGACACAGATTGAAATTTAAATAAAATTGTCAAAAATCTTTGCGCGATACAGACTAACAGATACAGACCGGCTATGCAATAGACAAAATTTATAGAATACGTTATAGTAGTCCTGCTTTGTTTTCTGGGGGCGTAGCTCAGTTGGTTAGAGCGCCACACTGTCACTGTGGAGGTCGCGAGTTCGAGCCTCGTCGCTCCCGCATTTTCCCGAAAGAAAAATATCGCTGTAATTAGCGGTATTTTTTTTAAAGAATTGAGAACAATAACGAGACGGCTTGTACCCCATATACTAGCAATCCCAAACACAAAACAACCCGCCTAGTGGTTGGCGGGAAAGTCTACATATCTGTTACAATATCACTTCTGTTTTGTTACTGTATACGCTCTTTCAATCGCACTCTAGAAGTCTCTGAGATCAAACTCAAAGAGATTTATTTGCTCAGAATTCGTATACAAAGGTAATATAGCATAGGGGTAAAAAGGCGTCAACAGTCTGCACACGCAATTGCTCGTTCCGCTTAGCGGTGGTACACTATCGCTATTATTATACCACATACTTATTCGCTAACTACGCCTGACGCGCGAACATTATATAAAATTTTCAGAAAAAAGTATTATATAACAAAGAAAATAACCTTTTCCATCAAAGCAAATTACTAAATATTTTGCAGGTCCACATAATACACCGGCCACTTCAAATTTATATAATTTATTTATATTTATTTTTGTATCTTATACCTAGTACTTAAGCTATATAAAAATACATTAGAAGCTTCTATTACATTCTTTTTTGATATACATTCAATAATCTTTGTACAGCTACATCACTTACTATAAAAATTAAACCGTTACATAACTATTCCTTGTCTACCTAATATGATATAGTTTATCCATGGAATTCAACCAACAAAAAAATGATCCAACTCTGTGTTTAAGACAGTATATTAACAAAATGCGACTTAATTCAACTTCATTCATAGTGATATCATGACGTATCAACACACTCAAATAGGTTACCCTATGCTAGCTGTTACAGCAACTATCACAGCTTGGTTTATATGGCTACAATTAGAAAGTAGAGCTGAACTTCCATCGGTAGATTCTGGCACTAATCTATTAGTTACCGGTATGATGGTGGTGGTTGCATTAGCCATCGCCTCGTTTACCTGGCTGCGAGTGCAAGTGGATCATACGTACTTATCTATTAAATTCAGCTTCGGTGTATTTCAAAAACGATTCTTACTGCATGATATTGCATACGCTAAGATTGTAAAAAATCGTTGGTATCATGGCTGGGGTATTCACTACTGGTGGAAACCACGCATGTGGATTTATAATGTGGCCGGCTTCGATGCAATTGAACTACATTTAAAAAACGGTAGAGTGTACAGAATTGGTACCGACGAACCTAAACTATTAGAACAGGTTATAAAATCCGTTATTTAACGCTTCTCCAACATTTCTTGCTGCTGCCGAACCTTGAGAATATGATTAGCCGGCACAATACCGCGCACTAAGGCTAGTGGGTAAATAATACTACCGCGACCCACAATCGTACCGGGGTTTAACAACGCTTTGGCACCTACTTCTACACCATCACCAATTAGTGCGCCAAATTTATTTAAACTAGTAGGATAAATCTGCTCGCCGTCTTTAATCACAATTTTTGATCCATCAATTTTGTAGTTCGATAACGCTGCCCCACCTCCTAAATGCGCTTTATAGCCCACAATACTATCCCCCACATAATTAAAA
>CAZZNZ010000128.1:0-2734 GCA_964655875.1 uncultured Gammaproteobacteria bacterium
TAAAGTGATTGCATAAACCTGAGTAGCTGTTCTACCAAATTGATCTTTAAAATCTTCGGACAATAAAGGAGCCCAACCAGAACTAATATAATCTGCGGAATCTTTTAAAGTGTCATCAAATACGCCTGCTGTTTTAGTCACAAATACCCCATGCTTACTGGTTAATGCATAAATAATTCTCGTGTCATAGTTTGCCATTACCAATTTAGTAATAGCAGTTTTGGTATCAAAGATTAAATCCCAATTCCCCCCGCCATTAATACTTTTAAAAACCTGACCACTTTGGGTAGCAGCATACACTTTGCTATGATCATAGGTATCCACTAATACTACATTCACTGCTGAATTGTTCACATCACTGAATACCATTTCCCAATTCGTGCCACCATCTACAGAGCGCATAATTACATCATCTTTTGCAGCAAAAATAATAGCAGGATCATGACGATCAACAGCAATGGAACGAATGGTTCCGGTATTAAAATTTAATTGCGTCCAATCATCGCCTGCATTTGGTGATACATAAATACCCTGGTCCTTTGTTCCTAAATACAACCAATTACTATTCCATGGAAAAGCTGTTATGGCAGTAACATTGGCATCAGCAATGTTCACTGCTCGATTACGACTATCTTTACCAGCGCTTACAATTTGTTTCCAAGTCTCACCACCATCCATGGAACGAAATACCCCGCCATCTTTAGTTTTGCTACAACTAGCACCTAGGACCATAACGGTACCTAAGATCATTAAAATTTTTTTTAGGGTAGAATTATTCATACGTAATAATAAGTCGACAATAATATATGTTCTATGATTAGTTTGGGCTGGGCTTGTTGTGCTAATGCCTGGTAAGCCTTACTAATAGTCTGTAGCGCTCGTAATGACTGTTGTATAGAATGCTGTTGTACTAATTTTTTCCACAGCGCTGATTCTAATCGATACATCGGCGTTACTCCAGCTTGCAACAACAAAACGATACGGCACAGGTCTGCTAATACAACCAAATTTTGCTGTAACACGGTTCGATCAGATAATTTGGACCAAGCTTGGTTGTATAATCGGAGGCGCTCACTAAAACTCGAAACGGCTAGAATCTCTAGCCATTGAATTAACTGATTAGCATCTTGCTGCGATAATATCGAAGTTAGGTATAACTGAGCTGATCGTGACCGAATAGTTGGCAAAATCCGTTCAATCTGACTAGTACATAGTATAAAATAAATTTGAGGATGCGGCTCTTCCAAGACTTTTAAAAGGGCGTTAGCCGCTTCTTCTGTTAAGGCTTCGGCTGGAGTAATAATAACAACCCGCGGGCTATTTAGCAATGGTTTACGTTGCCACTGTTTAATTCCTTCAGTCATTGCAGATTTACCAATTAATCTCCCGTCATTCGGAGTAAAAACAAATACATTGGGATGTTGGTCACGCTCTAATAACCTACAATTTTGGCATTGATGACACGGCTCCCATTGTTTTAGTGTACGTTGTTGGCAAAACAGCCAAAATGTCACATTTACTGCTAATTGTAGTTGACTATGATCATCAGAACCAATCCATAATTGCGTGGCGGGCAAACATTTTCGTTCTAATAACTGTTGTAAATACTGAGTAGCGCGATCCTGGCCAATAATACTAGTAGTGTAATTCATACTGCTAAAACAGACTTAATGGTATTCCAAGTACTTTGAGCGCAGCGTTGCCAACTAAACCGTCGTACTTGCTGATAACCCAGTTGACGTCGTCGATCATGCTCAACCACTTGATCACGATAAGCAGTGGCAATCGCCTGAGCAATAGCAGCTGGATTGTCTTTATTAAAATAATATGGTGCCATACCACCCACCTCACGAAGCGGTGGTATATCTGAACAAGCTACTATTGTACCAGCTGATAACGCTTCTAACACAGGGATTCCAAACCCTTCATAATTGGATGGAAAAACAAAAACGCTAGCTTGGTTCATTAATTGATTCATTTGTTGTTGTGGCACATAGCCTGGCAAGTCTACATATGATTCCAGTTGCTGTTGTTTTATCTCAGTCACAATGTCTTTATAACCAAATCCTGGCATACCAACTAATACTAGGCGATGTGATGACTGAAATTCTTGTTTTAAAATACCAAATGCTTTAATGAGATTCAAAATATTTTTTTTATGTTCAATTCGGCCAGTGAATAATAAATAGGGCTGAATTGGCCGCGTTACTTGAACTGAGGGTTGATAATCTTTACTACTAAATCCATTATAAACTACGGTAATTTTAGATTCCGGAATACTATAGAAATACTGTAGCTCTTGTTTAGTGAATTGTGAAATTGTAATAATATGACGTGCGTGTCGTGCAGCGAACAACATCGACCAACGATGATAATCTAGTTCACTCGTATTGTATCGACCCAGACTAATGCATTGAATTAAACGATTCATCCAACGCCCACCAATATAGTTGTTAGCATATAACTGAGCATACCGTTCAAATCCTAAATCATGAGCAACGTAAATAGTTTTTTTAGGATGGATCATTGGTATAGTATGAGCCGGAATAAATAATACATCTGGTCGTGACCACCATTTTAGCATTGTTAAAGATAAGCGCAGTTGAGTCCATAATAACCGAGGCGGCCAATACAATACTTGGTTTTCCCAATGCGATGGCAAGGGGTAGAGATCTGGTAATAAGGGTTCTTTGGTATAAATGATTACTCGATACGATTGAGGGATGATCTGTTT
>CAZZNZ010000129.1:0-2716 GCA_964655875.1 uncultured Gammaproteobacteria bacterium
ATTAGCGAGTGAAGTAAAAGAGCCTGAACACATTTTTTCGAGTATTGATAGTGACTTTCAACTACAATTATTAAGTATTCCTAATATTCCCGATGCTCGTGTCCCTGTAGGTGTTGATGAATCCGCTAACGTGGAGTTAAAGAAAGTAGGGGAAATACCACAGTTTGATTTTGAAGTTAAAGATCACCTCACATTAGGAAAAGATCTAGATATTATTGATACAGAGCGAGGTGTTAAAGTAACTGGTAGTCGCGGATATTATCTTAAAGGTGCAGGAGCACAATTAGAAATAGCCTTAATGACCTATGGTCTAGATTTTTTACGTGAACGTGGTTTTACTCAATTCATTACACCACTCATGGCGTACAGTGAATTTTTTTATGGTACCGCTTATTTTCCATGGGGCCAAGATGAAACTTTTAAAGCAACAGACAAAGAAAAAACCCAACACTTAATCGGCTCTTCCGAAATTACTCTGTGTGCATATCATGCTAACGAAACCCTTAACGAAGCTGATTTGCCTAAGCGCTATACAGCTTGGACGCCGTGTTTTCGCACAGAAGTTGGTAGTTACGGTAAAGACACTAAAGGCTTGTATCGCTTACGCCAATTTAATAAAGTAGAGCAAGTACTGATTGCTAAAAATGATGATGAGGGGTCGATGCAATTGTTTGAAGAAATTATAAAAAATTCTGAAGATTTTTTAGTTAGTCTAGGTTTGCCATACCGAGTCATGGAACTATGTACTGGTGAAATGGGAGCTCCTCAACGCTATAAACGTGATATTGAAACCTGGATGCCATCACGACAGCATTATAGTGAAACCCATTCCTGTTCTTGGATTGGTGAATTTCAAGCTCGGCGCTTAAACATGCGTTATAAAACTACTGAGGGCAAAACGGTCTATTGTCATACCTTAAATAATACGTTAGTGGCTTCTCCACGCGTATTAATTCCTTTATTAGAATGTAATCAACAAGCTGATGGTAGTATTGTCATCCCAGCTGTGCTACAGAAATACATGAATGGTCAAACCAAGATCACGCGAACATGAAGCGGTATCATTCTGGTCAACAATTTGCTAATCCATACTTTACTAAAGTACAACAGCAATGGTTATGGCAGAATGATCGTTGGGCTTATCTCGCTACCGGATTGTTAATTACTACACTATTAGGTTATTTTACTGTTCAGCAGCGTTGGTTATGGATTAATGAGGTGCAAGTAAGCGGCAATCAATACATTACTACAGAACAAATTACTCAACCGGCAAGCCAGGCTTTAGACAGTCGACGTTGGCTGATATTACCACAACGAGTCTATTTTTTTTCTAGCGCTAAAAAGATAGAAAGCGCCATTCGCTCTAATCTGGAAGGTACTCTAGCTTTAGAGCAATTAACGGTTACAAAAGATTTTCCACACACTATTCATATTAATATTCAAGAACGCCTACCAGGTTTAACCTATATTGTGAATGATCATTATTATTATTTGGACAAAGAGGGGATCGTAACTAAGCAGTTAGCCAATGTTAGTGAGGTTGATTCTCGTTTTCCGCATGTTCGCGATGCCAACCAACGTTCTATTGCAGTTGGTAATTCGGCTGTCAATACCGCAATGATTGATTTTATCATCACGCTACATAAAACATTTACAGATAAAACTCAATTAAATATTTCTGAATATAAATTACCTGTGGTAACATGTCAGAAAAAAACATTTGTAGCGGAAAAGTTATTAACTGAGGAAATTAACAATACAGAAAACGTTGAATTGAAAGAACAAAAAAAAGCGATTCTAGACCGACTGCAGAATCAAGAGATTACAGTTGATCAAAGTTTAACCGAATTAGAAGCCTTAAAACGCACAGAAACGATTAATACAAATAGTAATGTCTCGTCAGCTGACCAAGCAGATTTTGTGTCGATTAAAACGCAATTTGTGAATACAGACTGTAACTATATCAATGTATTACGCGAAGTGAATATTGTAACACAAGAAGGTCCGGAAATTTATTTTGATGTGACACTAGATATGGACTTACAGTATGAACACCTTCTTGCTGTGTTAAATGAGAAAATAGATGATATTCATGCCATCAAATATGTCGACCTACGGTATCAAGATAAAGTCTATTATCAGTAAAATGTTTATAAATCAAGACTTTTTGAAACACTAAGTGTCGTCTAAGATATATTGTGCGACACATACTACTGACCTGCTGATCAGATGCGCGGACTTTTCTAAGGTAAATATACTGCCGGGTCTACCGGTATACCGTCTTTGTATACTCCGAAATGCAAGTGTGGACCGGTAGTGTAAGGGCCGGCTCCTGGTGATCCTGGCAACGCACCACTTAAGGCGATTACCTGCCCTTTTTGCACTGGTTCTTCCGGACTAACAAATACTTTACTAACATGTCCATATAGAGTAGAAAAATTTTCAGCATGTACAATCATGACGTACGCGAAATTTGGTGTACCGTCATATTTTACTACTCCCACTACCCCACTTTCTGCAGCTCGAACCGGAGTACTTTGAGGCGTAGCGATATCAATAGCATTGTGCTCAAAATAACGGCGAAAAGGATAGTTAGGATCGTGAAACCGAGCAGTAATTGGCCCAACTACTGGCCAGGTTGGCTCAAAAGAAGTGGGATATACAAACGCCGCGGCGTTTGTGTTGGTAGGATCACTAGGAGTATTAGTCGCTAGTT
>CAZZNZ010000130.1:0-2682 GCA_964655875.1 uncultured Gammaproteobacteria bacterium
ATACCTGTTTGAGCATAACTGACCTTTTGCACTTCTGGCCAAGGTATAATCTGAACCTGTTTGGAAAATAATCCTGTTCTAGCAATATCAATCAGTCGTTGCGTGGTTATAATCATAACATCTAAATACCAAATAATAAAGCTGCGCACCGTATACAGTACTAGTACGATTAAACCAAGTAAAAAAATAGCTAGGCCAGTTTTACCTAAACTCAACCACCAAGTCATAAAAAACAACCAAGCTAAATAGATCAATAGCAGTAGCGCATAACGCGGACTATCTGCTATACTATAACCACGCATGATCAACACAATCGTTTCATCCACCATAACATGCTGATCAATGATTTTGTTTAACCATTTTTTCATACTATGAAACAACGTACATTACGAATTATTTGGACAATTATCTGTATTGGCATGATCATCACCATGATTCTATTTGCGGTCGCTCCAGGATTACAATCGGTAGTCAGATACTAACTTAGCTATGATCAAGTAAAAAAATTGTAACTCCTACTGCAGCGGTGACAATAGCAATGATCCAAAACCGCATCACGATGTTTGGTTCTATCCAACCACGGGCTTCCAGATGATGATGCAGAGGCGCTGATAACAACAATTTTCGCTTTAGCAACCAACGACTACCCCATTGTAATAACACCGAAGCCGTTTCAATGGCAAACACTATACCAATTAGGGGTAACAGCAATGCATAATTGGTAAGCATAGCAATAACACCTAACGTTACGCCAAGTGACATTGCTCCAGTATCACCCATAAAAAAACGAGCTGGAAAAATATTATACCACAAAAAAGCAAATAAGGCACCGCATATCACAGCACAAAATACGGCTAGATTATAACGATGTAACATAAAAGCAATTACGGCATAAGCCCCAAAAGCGATTAATAAGGCTCCGCCGGCCAAACCATCCAATCCATCTGTTTCGTTCACGGCAAAACCAGTAGATACAATCACGATAATAAAAAAGAGAATGTACCACCATCCAATCTGGTAATTTCCCAAAAAAGGAATGTGTAATAAATCACGCTCTAGTTTAAAATAAAACCACAGTGCGCCAATCACAGCAATAGCCGTATAAATTAATAGCCGGTGACGTTTACGTAAACCACCACCATGAGCACCCCAACGTTGAATATTAAACAAGTCATCTACTAAACCCACTAAGGCAGAGGCTAGTAATGCCCCTAACGGTAATAACGTTTCAGATCGTGATAAAAAATTATACGGTTCTAAACCTATCACAAATTGATTCACCAGTGCTAATCCTAAAGTTAATAATGCAACGGTACCCCAAACTAACACTCCGCCCATAGTTGGAGTGCCGGCTTTACTGGCATGAAGTTTAGCATAAATAGGAGCTTCATTATTGGTTCGAATATGCTTACCTAATTTATAGCGCGTTAGCCATATAATTAAACGCGGTGCAACCAATAAGGCAATTAAGAAAGATAAGGTAGCTAAAACTAATAAACGCACTAATTCTCCCTCAAAACTCATATACGATTGTAATAAATAATCAATCCACTAGCTAATAATAAAATAAGTTGAACCAGTACAGCGCTGTAGCTTAAGAAATAACTTAAAATCTGATGTGATTTGTAAAAGAACCAACCACCAGCTGCATTAAGCACACACACTACACTACCCGATGCCGCTAAATAAAAAATTTGCTGCCACTGACCCGTTACACTAATACCTGTATAAACATTATACTGCAACACAACCCAATCCCCGGTTCGTGGCATTTGATCATACAACAGATACCATGTAGCTACGTTCAATACGATGGCTAAAACTAATCCGTTCACTGGTAAAAAAATTTTCGTCCGCTTTATCATAGCGATATTATATACTAATTGTCGAAAAAATGGTATAATAGCGACATGATGCACCAGGGTAGGATTAAGCAGATCTTAATGCAGCACCGGTTAATTCCGGAAAAAGAGATTGACATCTTAATTAATGCTGCTCGCAATAAAAATATTAACTTGTTAACTTATCTCGTCAATCAGAAAATCATTAGTAAACAAGATTTATTCAGTTTACTAGCTCAGGAGTTTAATGTCCCCTTTATTGAACTTACCAACGTTACTATTACCAAGGATTTGCTAGATCTGATTCCTGAAGCCATTGTTCAAACACATGAAGTAGTGCTATTTGAACATAACCCTGAAGATCATAGTTTTAAATTGGCTACCACAGATCCGGATGATCTCCAAACTATCGATTTTATTCGTAAGAAAACAGATAGTAAAATAACGGTTTATTTAACAACCCAGGAAAGTATCGATCACTGCATTCAGCAATATCACAGTCATATGGCAGAGGCAATAGCCTCATTTCAGCAACCGCTTAATGCTCCAAGAGATCAGCAGCTCAATACTGAAGATGCTACTCAGCATGTCTCAATTGTACAAGTGATCGATACGATTTTAGACTATGCTATTTTTCAAAACGCTTCGGATATTCACATTGAACCTACTGAAAAAAGTATTGTAATTCGATTTCGCATAGATGGTATTTTACGTGACGTGATGACATTACCTAAGAATGCGCAAGCTAGCTTAATGGCGCGTTTAAAGATTTTGGCAAATCTAAAATTAGATGAACATCGCCTACCTCAAGATGGTCGAATTACGATTACAAAAGATAAAA
>CAZZNZ010000131.1:0-2665 GCA_964655875.1 uncultured Gammaproteobacteria bacterium
AAATTTTATGTTCCAGCCATGCACTGCCCATCCTGCGTAATGCTTACAGAGGGTGAGTTATGTGATTTACCGCAAGTAAAACACGCCAAAGCCGATTTAGCTACTAAATCGGTAGAAGTAACCGGTGATTTTGGTACACAAACACCGGAACAAATTGCCCAAACTCTAACTAAACCTCTAGCACAATATGGTTATACGGTTACCGTTGAACCAGACAAAATTATCGTACAATGGCAAGATTTTAAAATAGCTTTGCCAATTGCTTTTGGTTTTATAACACTGTTCGTAGTATTACAAAAATTAGGCATTGTAAATTTAATCCAAGCCGGACAAATGACCTATGGCACAACTTTCTTAATTGGTGTAGTGGCTTCCTTATCTACGTGCATGGCTGTTGTGGGTGGATTAGTGTTATCCATGTCCGCCTCATTTAGTAAAACAGGTTCTGGCATAAAACCACAGCTGCTATTTCATGCCGGACGACTAGTAGTATTTTATGTACTCGGTGGTGTAATTGGTGCGCTAGGATCGCGCATTCAACTAAACACTACGAGCACCTTTATATTAAGTTTAATAGTTGGTTTAGTATTACTGATTCTGGGTATTAATTTGCTAGATATTTTTCCTTGGGCAAAAAAATTGCAACTTACTTTACCAAAAACAGTGGCGCAAAAATTATTGGCTGTAAAAACCCTTAACACCGCTATTACGCCCATATTTGTAGGAGCGATCACATTCTTTCTACCATGCGGTTTTACCCAATCCATGCAACTTTACACTTTAACTACAGGTAGTTTTTCTGCTGGTGGTTTAACCATGTTCATATTTGCATTAGGTACATTGCCGGTGCTAGCACTACTAAGTTTTAGCTCCGTTGGTCTTAAAACACCAAAAAGCCGCAGTGTCTTTTTTAAAGCAGCTGGCACGGTAGTGCTATTTTTTGCAGCAATGAATATCTTAGCCAGTTTAATTAGTATTGGTGTAATACCACCAGTGTTAAATTTTTAACCTTATGAAAACAAAACTACTATTTGGATTGTGCATTGCTTTAGGCGTGTATGGTTTAATTGTGCTCATCCGTTGGCAGCCCCAAAATAATACCGCCACTGCAGGAACCAGTACCAATGTTGCTGTTGAAAACGGCACACAATATATTGATTTAACCGCTAAGGGTGGTTACGCTCCCAGAAAAACCATGGCCAAAGCGGGCTTACCAACGGTATTACGTGTTACCACTAATGGCACCTATGATTGTTCATCATCCATTGTTGTGCCGCAAGCTAAAGTAAGTATGTATTTACCCGATAGTGGTGTAACTCCAATTGATTTAGGTACACCGGTAGCCGGCATTACTTCTGGAACTTGCGGCATGGGAATGTATAATTTTGAGATTGAATTTCAAAGTTAAACCATCTCCTCGTTATCCACTAATACACCCGATGATTATAACATCCTGTATATTCAAAATATAGCAGATTAATGGTATAATAGTTTTTTATTCTGCCGCTACCCTGTAATGCACTAAGGATCACTATATTATCACATGAATAAATTAACTACCCTAGGTCGCCTTAATATACTGATTTTTTTCTGTTCCGCTATACTATTACCTATAGCCATAATAAATAAGTTGGCTGTAGTAAGTTATCTGAGTTTTTTAGTTTTAGTTATTTGGTGCAGCTCTCTGTTAAGTGCCAAAAAAGTATTAGTAGACAAACTCGCTAACACTATTTTGCATGATATCAATTTTTCTTTATCTGCGGAGGCAGATTCTTATAGCACCGCCTTACAACATTATACCTTCAGTAAATTGTGGTACACACAAATTCTTGGCATTTACTATTCTACCGAGCAAACTTATCCATTGACATTAATTCGATTTAGTCTGGTAAAAAAAGAGGGTAAAGAAAGCATCTCTTGTTCCTATATTGGTTGCGAATTTATTACTAAGCTTCAACACGAACCTGTTCAATTATATGACAAAAATAATCCCATTCAACCAAGTCCTAAACAAGACATTCAATTAGAATCAAGTGAATTTAATAATTTGTTTAATCTCTACTCCAGTAAACCCAGTGCTCCATTCTATTTTTTTGATCCTGATACTATGAATGATTTAATTGATTTAAGCAATAACAGTGGAATTTCTATTAATATAGAGAGCGTTGGTAACCGCATTTTGATCTACATGGATGATGCTGAATTTTTTAACATGATTGATTATACTGTTACAACTAATGAAATACTGAATCGACAAATAAACCCTGAAAAAATCAAACAGTACCAAACAGATATGCGACATTTTATTACCAGAATACAACGTATTTTTGTTAGTCTCGACTATAAACTAAAGATAAACTAATGCAAACTTAGTTACTAAGTTAGCATATTCACATGATTGTAACTTTAGCAAAACTAGTAAAAACCTTAAGTGATAATGCACTAGCTCTTCCCGTTTAATTAAGAGCTTCAAGTAGTTAATACTCTCCAAAATATGGCGCTTCGGTTCTGATGCGATATTCATACTCATGTTTAATACTTTGACCATATGCTTTATCAGGCCATAAATCATATATTTTTATAAGTAATTCATAGTAACTCAAATTTTCTAACCCTAGATGATGTGCTAGTTTTGCGTGATAAAGACTTTTTTCCAACCAAATAC